>DATHNR010000469.1:0-6906 GCA_035485835.1 Puia sp. | reverse complement strand
CGGCATGCTGGGTGGCATCCATTGGGGAATGGCAACAGATGGAAAATACGTTTATGCAGCAAATGCTGATAACATTGCCGGATTAGATAAAAGGGACTCATCTGTCCAGGCCTCTCCGGGAATATATGCGCTCGATCTTTTCACCGGAAAAATAATTTGGAAAACGCCTTCGCCCGAATGCCCTGATAAAAAAGGCTGCCTCTCTTTTAATTCTGCGGCGCCAACCGTCATACCCGGAATCGTATTTGCCGGTTCGCTGGACGGACATATTCGCGGTTATTCATCTAAGGACGGAAAAATATTATGGGATTATAATACGGCCAGAGACTATGAAACGGTCAATGGGATAAAAGCCAGAGGAGGATCCATAGATGGACCTGCACCTGTAATTGCCGATGGAATGTTATACGTAAATTCAGGATATGGGATGTTTGGAGAAATTGGAGGAAACGTTTTGCTTGGTTTTGAAGTTGGGGAGAAAATTAAAAAGTAAAAAATAAAAAATAAAAATCATGAAAAATGTATTGTTCCTTTTCATTTCGTTTCTGGGTTTCTTGTATTCAAAAGCGCAAACTGCTGATGATATCATTAAGAAATGGACGAATGCCATGGGTGGCGGCGAAAAATTAGCCAGCATAAAATCTGTTTACACAGAAAATGAACTTAACATTATGAACAATCCGGCTTCCGGAAAAACCTATATATTGAATGGTAAGGGTTTTAAAAGTGAAATAGATTTAAGCGGGCAGACAATTATTGACTGCTACACTGTGAATGCCGGCTGGAGTATTAATCCTTTAGCGGGACAACCCACAGCGGTGAATATGCCTGAAGGCCAGATAAAACTGGGACAGTTGTCATTCGACGCATCAGGTCCTTTGTATAATTATGGATCAAAAGGAAGTAAAGTGGAATTGCTGGGTAAAGAAGATCTGAAAGGAAGTTCCACTTATAAAATAAAACTTACTTCGGCTGCAGGAACAGAAGTGGTTTACTTTATCAATGATTCATCTTATTATATCATGCAAACTGTGGCAAAAATGAATGTAAACGGACAGGATATAGAAATAACGACTGCATTATCTGATTACAAAAAAACAGCAGAAGGATATATCATGCCATATGCAAGTGAGTTAGATTTCCCGGGATTGACGATCGGTTTTACAAATAAGAAAATTGAAGTAAATAAAGAAATAGATCCGGCTATTTTTGTTATGCCGAAGAATTAGTCCGCGATAAATATTATCTTAAAATGGGCAATTTCACGTAACTGGAGTTGTACCATTTTATTTTCATTGGTTCAGCTGCATCTTTCATGGTCTCATTACCTACATCTTTACCAGTTCCGTAATTAATTTCCCAGCTCGGATTTTTATTTACACCTATCATTACGACAATCCTGCTGCCTTTTTCAAGTTGGCTGGATGTAATAAATGTGTGGGTGAGCAAAATGTTTTCTATTTTACCGGGCTCCAATAATTGTCTCCTGGTTCTGTCTTTCGCATAACTCGCTCTTTGCACATTTTCATTCAGTGCAAAGTATTTTCCATCGGGTGTTTGTTCATAAAGATCCATAACGAGGTCAACATCCTTTTTATTGATTGTAAGATTAACAGAAGCCATTATCGCACCACTGAGAATAAGAGGGTTGTCAATCGGGTCGCTGACAAAAATCAGTTTTATCTTTTCGGAATTAAGTGCAGTATCGATTAAAGAAGGGAACGGATCAACGTCTCCATCCTTAAAGTTCAATTCCGTTCTGTCTTTGAGGTCTAGTGTCTGTTCAATATACCCCGGGGTTTTTGGTTTAGACTTCAAGAGCGGGTAACGATTGTCATCCGGTTTATTTCCCAGGTAAAAGACAACAGAATCATTATGCATTTTATCCAGCGAACTGACATGCATCCATCTATTCGCACCCATTACTTCAAAATTTACCCTGTCCTGCAAAATAGCAGGCAGGCTGCTATCTTTTAGAATATGATCAAACCATTGAAATACGATATCGATAATGGGAACCCTGGCTAAGCTGTCAATTTTGTAACCTTCCAGAACAGCAGCAGGCTGCCATTGGGAACCACCATGGTCGTAAGGTCCGATAAGTAAAAAGTAGTTTGGATTTTTGTTCCATGCATGATATTGCTGGTAATAATACATGGCTCCGATCTGATCATCATCCCAATAACCGGTTGTTGTAAAAAGAGGAATATTTATTTTTGCGAATTCTTCTTTTTGCGGTGTCATATTCTTCCAATAGCTGTCATAATCCGGATGGTTAAGCCAGCGCTGGAAAATTGGGTCAGGTCTTCCTTCCAATGTATCAAGAGAGCGAAAACTTTTTCCGTTTTTGTACCAGTTTTCATAAAGCCCACGCCATTTTTTCGTATCACCAAAACCCAATTCATCAGTTAATTTATTATCCATCACATAGTGCAACCATTGCAGCATATAACTCATATATATACCATTCTGCATAGGATAATCTATACCTGCACCAACAGAAACCTGTGGAACAGCTGTTTTCAATGCAGGGTGCAGGTATTTCATTGCGCTCCATTGGGCAAAGCCCAGGTAACTTCCACCGAACATTCCAACTTTACCATCACACCAGGGTTGCTTACTGATCCAGTCTATAATATAATATGCATCTTTGGCATCATGTTCAAGTGGCTCAATGTGATCAGGACTCAGGCGTTTTCCACGCGTATTGGCAACTATGCCGACGTATCCTTTTGAAGCGATAAATTTTGTATAAAAAGGATCCTGGCCGGCATAAATATTATACATCATTACTACAGGCTGTGGAATGGAAATTTTCCTGCTTCGGGTAATGGTTAATGAGATCCTGGCTCCATCCGGCATTTTGACTAGTACACTATCATCTTCTATGTACTTTTCCTTATCAATACTTGCCAACTCTTCTTTCCCAAAGTAGAGTGTTGCACTGGTTACCTGGTAAATACTATAAGATTTACAAAGTTCAAAGGCGCCTTCAATTGTAAGACTGTCTAAATCTTTTACGTCTTTAATTTTTGCATCCAGATCACTTTTATATTCCGAAAGATCTCCGCTAAAATAATAGGATATATTATCCTGGCCTTTCTCAGTCAATGAAGAATAATCTGATTTGAACTTTGACTGGTAAGCTGTTGGACTTATTATATTATTTTCAGGATTGGATGCCATTAATTCGCTATAAATTTTATAATGAAAACCATAGGATCCTAATAAAGACATTTCACTATTACTTTTGCAAAAGATTTTATTGGATGTATTGATGGATATTAATGCAGAGTCGTACATCCTTGCAACAATTTGCAACCTGCACAGGTCATAATAATAAGCTGCCTCATCATTCTCTCTGTATTCCCTGATAAGATCCCTTGCAAGCGCGGGAATATGATGAGCTAAAGTAATGCTGTCATTATAATATGTTTTTGGGAAATATAATTTTTGAGCTGAAGTTGGATGGGTCAGGAGTAGAAGGCTCATTTGTAACATAAAGAACATTATTCCGCGGCTAACATGAGATCCCTGATGAAAAATATTGGAGTGAAAATAACCAGGAGTTATCGAAAAAGGCGGCAGCTTTTTCATGAAAAAAGGGTTTAGAAAATAAATATGTTCTTCAGGTTCATGATTATTTGATACCGCCGACAGGTGCCGGAGGTTTCAGTGTTTCCTCAATTTTATTATTTATCTGATCTTCATAACCATCCACAGAGAAACTGGCAGGAAGCTGGGATGGCGGATATTCTTTGAATGTTTCCAGGAAAGCTATAGCATGAAAAGATGCCTGCCCTACGAGGTAGATATTTTTGACCATCCAATCATAGTACTGATCAGAAACCAGGTCTGCTCTTTCATAAGGATCCATTCTCAGATTAAAAATTTTGGCCACCCTGTAGGTTATGAATGGATCAGACCATACTTTAAATCCGCCGGCAGCTGACTGTTCCCGAATAACCACTTTCCAATTTCCTATACGATAGGCCACCAGCTGGGCGTCGTCATTGAAATAAGCAAACTCATTCCTCGCGCTTTTTGTTGATTTTCCTGTCAGGAGATCCAGCTGATTATAACCATCGAGATGTACTTTGTATGTTTTACCGCCAACAGGTGTTCCTTTCAGCAAACGATCCTTGATGGTAGGATCTCCGGCTGCCGCCAGAAATGTCGGGAACCAATCCATACCGGAAAATATTTCAGTAGTAAGAGAATTCGGTGCAATATGACCAGGCCAGCGTACAAAAGCAGGTACCCGGTAAGCACCTTCCCAATTGGTATTCTTTTCACTGCGAAAAGGTGTGGTTGCTGCATCTGGCCAGCTGAATTGGTTGGGACCATTGTCTGTCGTAAAGACAACGATCGTGTTGTCGATTATTTTCAGATCTTCCAAAACCTTCATTAGCTTTCCGACATTGATATCCATTTCAATCATACCGTCGGCATAATCATTTCCAGGCATTCCACTCTGCCCCTGCATGGAAGGACGTATATGGGTGTAGACGTGCATTCGGGTGAAATTCATCCAGATAAAGAAAGGAATACCTGCCTGTACCTGTTTCTTAATAAATTCAATACAGGCAGAAGTGGTTTCATCATCAATCGTCTCCATTCTTTTGGTCGTTAATGGTCCTGTGTCTTCTATTTTCCCATTTGCAATGGAATGAATAACACCCCTCGGAGAATTCGCTTTTGTAAAAGCAGGATCATCCTTTGGCCAGTAAGGACGTTCGGGTTCTTCTTCTGCATTCAGATGATAGAGATTCCCATAGAACTCATCGAATCCGTGGGCGGTGGGTAAATATTCATCACGGTCGCCAAGATGGTTTTTCCCAAACTGTCCGGTAGCATATCCCAGGGGTTTTAAAGCCTGCGCTATGGTGATATCCCGGGACTGCAATCCAACTGGTGCACCGGGAATACCGACTTTAGAAAGACCTGT
The DNA here is from genome assembly GCA_035485835.1 of Puia sp. GTDB lineage: Bacteria > Bacteroidota > Bacteroidia > Chitinophagales > Chitinophagaceae > Puia. The sequence goes on along the minus strand of DATHNR010000469.1, from coordinate 1,958 downwards.
ACGTTTTGGACACTGACCGGTAATAAAAGTGGATCTTCCGGCTGTGCAACTATTCTCTGCATAATAATCAGTGAACATCATGCCTTCGTGTGCGAGTTTATCGAGATTTGGTGTCTTATACCCGACCACTCCCATGCCATAAGCGCTGATATTGGTCTGACCAATATCATCCCCAAAGATGACCAGTATATTAGGTTTTTTTTGCGCCCGGATGCTGATAACTAGTCCACATATCAAAGCTGCTGCAAAGACGACTTTTCTCAAACTGTGAAAAATGAAAATCCGTTTCATAAGAATGTTTTTGGTGAAAAAGGTTTAATGTATTCGTTATGGATGCTAAACTGGAATAATCACAGGTTGGGCATTTAGAATAAATTTGCCCCGATGAATTTTTACATTTTGTCAGATTGAAATTAAAATCTCAATCAGTATTCTATACAATAAATATAGTAACTAAATAAAAATCCTCGTGCCATTTAACTGTTACATACAGTTCAGATCTACGAACAAAGTGTACTCTTGCCAATTATTCAAATTGGAAATTAATTGCGAACTTTCCATTTGTGGTTGTTAATTAATACCGATTTGACAATACATACAATAAGAATCAGTATTTTTATGTCATGATCCGGGGGAAAAGAATACTTCTTGTGATGCTTGTCTCGATTGCCTTCATTTCTGCAAAGGCCCAATATTATCTGCCAGTCAGTACTTTGAATTTTACACCATGGCAGCCCTTCTCCACATACCATCCGTTGAACGACAGCAATCATTTAAATCAGAGCTGGTATCTGACTAAATATCTTGGAATTTCTGCGGGCTTTGGATTTTTCAACGGAGCAGGGGGCAGTTTTATTTCAGCCCCGGCGGGATTACAACTCAATCATCCGTTGAATAATAATTTAATCGCATTTGCAGGAATTTCCGTGGCTCCGACATTATTTAACTTCAGCAGTTCATTTACAAATCCCTCTTATCCGGGGAACATGCCAAACGCCTATGGGCTGGGTTTGAATTCGCAGGTAAATCTGGGACTGATGTATATTAATGATGCAAAAACATTTTCCATCTCGGGTAGTATCGGAGTGGACAGGTACAGCTATCCGGTTTTTCCTACTCAGGGAACGAATATTCAGAAGAACAACCGATGATCTCCCACGTGCGGGAACCGTCTGATCTAATGAACATTTTTCTGATGATCTAATATAAACTGAATTATTTCTTCCAGACTCTGATCGATTCGCCCGATTGCGTCGGAAATATCTTCCCTGTTTACCTGCGCTGCAAATGATAAAATTTTCAGTTTCTTAAGAACGGACTTTACATCCATCCCTTCATACCCTGTTGGCCTGATCAACGATGATGCATGAATGAAACCGGATAATTCATCAAACGCATAAATCATTTTATCCATCTTTGATTCGGGTTCCACTCCAAAATACTTTGGACCATGGGATGCAATGCAATGGATTACGGCAGGATCAATATTGCGACGTTCCAATTCCTCTATGATTATTTTACAATGGCTATCCGGATATTTTTCCCAGTCAGCATCATGAAGTAATCCTGCCAGTTCCCAGGCCTGGCTTGTGCTGGCGTTTGCTCCTTCTTTCTCAATCGCCCAGGCTTTCATCAGTGCCGCCACCTGTTTCATATGCAACTGCAACTTTTGATTGGGAACCCATTCTTCAAGTAGTCTGTGGGCTTCCTCCATGTTCATGAGCCTGCCAGCATTGGAGGCATTTCCAAATTGAGTTCTGCCCAAATTCAAATTATGTTGCGACATAGATTTTATTTCCGAAAGGTTATTCAAATTTAACCGTTGTTTTTCAATAATAATATTTCGGGCTGAATCAAGATGTACCTTACAGCAATATTACTCCTCACTATGAAAGCAGTCATCTATACAAAATATGGTCCACCGGATGTATTGATCCTCCGTGATATAGAAAAGCCCA
>DATHNR010000468.1:0-5198 GCA_035485835.1 Puia sp. | reverse complement strand
GGCAAATATAATTCACTGGGCATCTACCAGGAAAACATAAACATCTTTTGGGCCGTGGACACCTACAACCAGAGTTTTTTCAATATCTGCTGTGCGGCTTGGACCTGTAGCTACCGTTATAAAAGAGGGAATTTTGTTTTTATATTTTTCCGTCAGAAGTTCGATACCGTCCCGGATATCATATACCAGCTGGCTGGAATAAGCGATACAGATATGGACAGGTGCGTAGATGCTGACGGTTCTGCCACTATCCTGCGCTGAACTCATCATAATGCTTCCGGTTCTGGCAATCAGTGCCTCACAGCCCGTTATGGAAACATCCGCGTCGGGCAGATCATCAGAAATCAACAAGCCTTTCAAGGGTGCATCAAGAATTTGAAGTAATCCTTTTTCACGGCAGAATACCTGGGCCCATTCCTGTTGGGAAATCAGTTGTTTTAGCAGCATTACCATCTCTTCTGTATTGCTGCAGTAAAGAAAACGACCCTGGATCTTTCCGAAATTTTCAGCAAATTCTATTTCATTTTCCTGCTTCGGGGGTACATATACACTGGAATTGCCTTCACTTTGCGGAAATGGAACAGGCGTTGGGTTAACCAACGCCTGCCGGATTCTTTTGAGAATATTTTCTTTTGCCTGAGATACTTGCATAAACCATCAGCTATAGGTCACCTATGGGCGGAACTGGAACCGGAGGTGCCGGGATTCCGTTTTCAGCGATCTTTATACCCGGAACGTCGTTTGGAATATCATGATCTGAAACATCCAGCGCTCTTTTTTCTTCATAAGGTCTTTTTCCAATGAGGGCTTCCACATCGCTTTGGAAAAGAACTTCTTTTTCGAGTAAAGCCTCTGCCAACAGATTCAGCTGATGTGCTTTTTCTGTTAACAGTTCTTTCGTAAAAATATAGGCCTTGTCTATTAGCTTTCTTACTTCTTCATCAATCAGTTTGGAAGTTTCCTCTGAATATGGTTTGGTAAATTGATTTTCCTGAGCAGGATCATAAAAACTTACATTTCCAATCTTATCATTCATGCCATACACTGTAACCATTGAGTATGCAATCCTGGTAACCTGCTGCAGATCATTTTGTGCGCCAGTGGAGATCTTTTTAAAATTGAGTGATTCACTTGCCCGACCTCCAAGTGTCATACAAATCTGATCGAATAACTGATCAGTATTATACAGGTATTGTTCTTTTGGAGTATACTGCGCATAACCCAGTGCTGCAACTCCGCGAGGCACGATTGTGACCTTAAGTAATGGATATGCATGTTCCAGATACCAACCGCAAATTGCATGACCAGCTTCGTGATAAGCAATAATTCGTTTTTCTTCCGGAGAAATTATTTTATTCTTTTTTTCAAGTCCGCCTATTACTCTGTCAACTGCGTCCTGGAAATCCTCCATTTCAACACTGTCTTTCCCCTTACGGGCTGCTATGAGGGCCGCTTCATTACAAACATTCGCGATATCGGCCCCTGCAAATCCCGGTGTCTGTTCAGCGAGTTTATAGATATCCAGCTTGGAAGAAATCTTAATAGGTTTTAGATGCACTTTAAATATTGCCTCTCTTCCTTTAAGATCAGGCTTATCAATGGAGATTTGCCGGTCAAATCTTCCCGGACGGAGCAATGCGGTATCGAGTACATCCGGGCGGTTTGTCGCGGCCAGGATGATTATCCCACTGTCACCTCCGAAACCATCCATTTCCACCAGTAACTGGTTCAAAGTGCTTTCGCGCTCATCATTACTCATGATGGCATTCTTACCCCTTGCGCGGCCGATAGCATCAATTTCATCTATGAATATGATACAGGGTGCTTTTTCCCGAGCCTGTTTGAACAGGTCTCTTACGCGGCTTGCACCTACACCAACAAAAAGTTCGACAAAATCTGAACCACTCATCGAGAAGAAGGGAACCTGCGCCTCACCCGCCATGGCTTTCGCAAGAAGGGTTTTACCTGTACCCGGAGGTCCGACAAGCAGTGCACCCTTAGGAATCTTTCCGCCAAGAGCTGTATATTTTTTAGGATTTTTCAGGAAATCGACGATTTCCATGACTTCTACTTTAGCTTCATCCAGACCGGCTACGTCGTTAAATGTAATATTCACCCTTGTCCCTTTATCGAACAGGGTAGCTTTTGATTTTCCTATATTGAATATCCCACCGGGACCGCCACTTCCACCCTGACCGCCCATTTTTCGCATGAGCATAACCCAGATCAGGAGGATGATTAAAATAGGGAGTGCAATCTGCAATAACCCAGGTATCCAGTCGCCTTCCTGAACTGATGATGTCGGAACTTCCAGCGTGGGATTTTTTGCGAAGAAATCATAGAGTCTCTTTTCGAATTCATCAATTTTGGTAACCTGAAATTCGAATTGAGGGCCATCTGTTTTTACAATCTGGAAATTCTTTCCAAGCAAATCTTTGTAATATGGCTTGTCAAGGCTGTCCTTCTTGATATAAACTCTTACAAGATTTTTATTGGTTACAAGTACCAGACGGGCTACATCACCCTTTTCGAGCATACTATTTCTGAACTCCATTTCGGAGTCAATATGGTGAGCGTCTGCAGTAAAACCAGAACCCAGCAGGTTATATCCTAACAAAATGATCGCTATAATCGCCCATATCCAGTAAATATTGAATCTGGGACCTTTCTTCGGTGTATTCTCATCTCCACCGCCACGGGGCTTGAATCGTGAAAATCCTGGCCTGTCGTTCGGTTTTATATTATTATTCTGTGGCATTTTGATGGTCTTCCTTCTAATAATTAATGTTTGGGAAATAAAAAAGTTCAGAAAAACGGATTAAACATTGAAATGATCAGCCTTCATGTTCCTCCAAAACGGCATCACTCCACATTTCTTCTAATTTGTAGAAACGCCTGCTTTCAGGAAGCATTATATGAACAACAACATTTATATAATCAATAATCACCCATTGCAGAACCTGTCTGCCCTCGTGCATATAAGGAATTTCTTCGCATTTTTCTTTTAGCTCCGTTTCAATGAAATCCGCTATGGCTCTTACCTGTGTGGTGCTTCCGGCTTCACAAACTATAAAAAAATCTGCTACAGCTTCCTGTATTTTTCGGAGATCAAGAGATATGATTTTTTCGCCTTTTTTTTCCTGAATAGCCTGGATAATGGCTTTTATGATTTTTGAGTTCTTTGATAACCGGAATGATTTATTTGGTTTCCGGTTAACCAGCATTGACAATTGTTCCAATAATCAGAATATTTTAAATGATGAATTATGAAAGGCGGTGATACCAGTATTCATAGTAATCCTAAATTCGCAATGCCCAAAAATAGTAATCTTTTGCCACATCCCGGTAAGGAGAAGCCACGCAGGACGACATTTGACAATCAGTTGATTGAGCTTGAATCTGTGGATAGCACCAACAACTATGCCATGGCCAGGATTCATGCAGGAATGGCTTCCGATGGTTTGGTTTGTCTTGCACGTCACCAGATGGCCGGCAAAGGACAAAGGGGGAAGTCTTGGTTGGATGAACCAGGCCAAAATCTGATTATGAGCCTTGTTATTGAACCCGGCACCCTGAAAATATCGCAACAGTTCTTGTTTTCCACAGCCGTTGCGCTTGGAATTTTAGATATCATCCGGACAATTAATAATGGAAACTGGCAAATAAAATGGCCAAATGATATTTATTGGAATGACAGAAAGGCAGCTGGCATATTGATTGAAAGTGTTATTCAGGGTAAAAACTGGCTATTTGCTGTGGTTGGGATTGGAATGAATCTAAACCAGGAATCATTTCCAGATGAAATATCAAACGCCATTTCACTTAAACAAATAACAAATCAGAATTATGAGCCAGTTACCATTGCAAGGGAACTTGTGATTGCAATTCAGAGTCGTATTTCTTTTCTTCGCAATGATCCGGGTAAAATATTGAATGAGTTTAATCAGTACCTGTATAAAAGAAATGAATACTTAGTACTCAAAAAAGGAAACGAATTGATTTCAACGAAAATTATTGGTGTGAATGAAACCGGGGAATTACTAACCGATATGGGATCGTTTATTGTTGGAGAAGTAGAATTTAAGTTTAAGGCGTAAAGTGAAACGTTTTAAGCGTTCAGCTCAAAAGCCTATCTAACAAAATGAAGAATCTGCGTTGCAGAATTGCCGGCTTCATCTTCAGCATAAATCTTTAATTCATGATTACCGGGTTTACAATTTTCGTCGAAATGATATATAAAAGCCCTGGCTTTATCATTGGTAAACATCAGCCATTTACCATCCAGGGTGCCTCGAAAATTCTTAATTTTTTTATTATTATCCTCAACAATTACTGCAATACGATTGCTTCTTTGAAGGTTTACATTTTCAACCACACCTGGGATACTGATAACAGGTGGTATGGTATCTAAAATGAGACGAAAATTTCCAAAATTCCAGAAGCTTGCAGTTGCCCAATCACCCAGCCATTCAGGTTTTTTAACTTCAAAATCCTCTCCATCGGTCCATTGCAGCAATACCTTCTGTTTTAGACTTAGAGGATATGATAATCTTATTCTTACTGTCATCGTATCTGCCAAAGGAATTTGCTTACTTCCAAAATAATGCGTAGCGGAAACCATATCCCTGCCTATTGAAGAGATTTCCTGGTAAATCAGATGTACAGAATCGTAAAGGCATTTTTCTCCCAAATAAAAAGCAACATCGGGTGTCTCGTAACCATCTACCATACCCGGGTAGAAAATCTTTCCCGGGAAAACAGGATTCTTTTTTGCTTCCGGCTGATATTGTACTTTAAATTCAAGATTTGATGAATTTCCATAGGGATCCTTCAATTCAATACGGATATCGTGCAATTTGCCATCTTCCAGGTGTAAATGTCCGGCTGTTTTAGCCTCACGATAAATAGAATGTGAGTAACCAGGCATTTTAAAAAGCAGCTGGTAATAGAGTCCTCCGCGTTGATGAGTGGGATAATCAATATTTGCGTTAATACCTCTTGTTTCATTATAGTTTATGCGGTCCATACGAAAACCTGATACCGCCTCTCCATTATCATATATAATCCCTTGAAATATTCCATTGGGATTTTTGGATCCCGACTGTGTATCGTAACCTGAAATTCCAAAGCCTGGATTCGGCGTATTTAAAATCAGTATCTGCCGGTTTATGGTGTATCGTCCGGAATTTCCTTTTACA
>DATHNR010000467.1:0-7743 GCA_035485835.1 Puia sp. | reverse complement strand
GCCCGCTTCCTTACCTCAGGAAATTTTCCATCCATCAGGAGAGTAGTTCGTGTTCCCAAGCGCTGGGACAGGATCGTTCAACTCGCATCGGAATGGAAATTCCAGCTTCCTGCCCAACCGGATTCTACAGCGCTGGATAAGTTTCTCCTCTCTGTAAAGTCCTCCGATCCTGATCAGTTTCCCGATATTTCACTTAGTGTAATTAAACTGCTTGGATCCGGAGAATATGTTGTGGAATATCCGGGTGAAAAAAGCGTTGGGCATTTCGGACTGGCTATCAGAGATTACACACATTCAACAGCTCCGAACCGTCGCTATCCTGACCTGATCACACAAAGATTATTGAAAGCTGCGTTATATAAAAATCCGATTCCATATACAAATATAGAACTGGAGGAACTGGCGGGCCATTGTACAGATATGGAAGATGGTGCAAGGAAGGTTGAACGCCAGGTTGAAAAATCGACAGCTGCACTTTTATTGGGCGGAAGTATTGGCAAGCAATATGATGGTATTGTAACAGGTGTATCCGACAAAGGAACCTGGGTTCGCGTTTTTAATCCTCCGGTCGAAGGCAAAGTAGTGACTGGTTTTAACGGACTGGATGTTGGTGATCGTATACGCGTACAACTGATGCATACGGATATCAACCGTGGATTTATAGATTTCAAAAAGCTGTGACAGGTAGAAATTATGGTCTGTCTTCAGCAATCAATTTCCTTAACTCGAATACAATCTGCCTGTCTTTCTCCCTTAGCTTTCCGCTCCTGTCTGGCGGAAGATCCAGAATCAGAATATTGTCCTGTGCAGTTGCTTTTTTATAAATATCCAGAAGTTCTTCCGGCGTTTTATAAATGGAATCAGTTGTATTATAAAACCATTTCTTGCTAATACATACCGTAGTTTCCCAGGGCATATAATAGAGTTTGCCATTGTGTGAAAACAATTTGGGATCAGGATTTGCGGGCAGATAGGGATCGCCCATCCTGAAATCGCTTGGGAAATAACGTATGGGGTAACCTTCTTTTTGCATGGTTGGCAATAAGAAGGAAGAATCCGGATCAGGATTGTCAGGTCTTCCGATGGACCAGTTGACGCCTACCTGGCACTGTGGCGCGAGTTCTTTTACTGTTCTGTATATTTCAGCAATCGGCCAGCGTTCGCGCTTTTTTTCCCATCCTGCATCCAGCCAGAGTTCAACAATATTTGTAAACCTGCTCGTGATACCAATCAATTCCCTGATCTGATTTATCATGTATTCATTGTACGCTTTATCCAATGAAAGGTCATTCACATTGGCATTCTCGTGCCTGTCCCAAAGCGAATAATAAATTCCCATCCGTATTCCATATTTTTTGCAAGCCATGGCCACCTCCTTCACAACATCCGTTTTATTACCTGAACTGCCAACATCATAATCGGTGTATTTACTATCCCAGAGGCAAAAGCCGTCCACATGTTTGGTTACCAAAATGACATATTTCATTCCGGCCATTTTAGCCGTACCTACCCATTGGTCTGCATCAATTTTATCAGGCTTGAATGATGATGCGGGTTTGGTTCCATCAGTCCATTCCTCATCATAAAAAGTATTGATCCCGAAATGGATAAACATTCCATATTTCCTGTCAATTTGGGCTAATTGATTGAGGCTGGGGAGGGAGGAAGGAATGGGTTCTTTAATTGCCTGCGAAAAAGCATCAGAAAACCCAATTATCAGGTAGAGAAGAAAAATAAAAATTCTCCAGTTCATATACTTAAAAGTAGATCTTCGCTGAATATATGAAAAAAATCATCCCGATCCTTCTGTGTTATCTGCTTTTATCCTTCCAGGGTAAATCGCAAGTCATAAAGGATTCTATGTCCGGCGCCGATTATAATATCATGCGATATGGAGCGATTCCCGATGGCAAAACTATGAATACGGTTGCCATACAGCAGGCAGTAAATGATTGTCATAAACATGGAGGAGGCAAAATAATAATTCCTGCAGGCAACTTTATTACAGGAACAATCAGACTTTACAGCAATATAAATTTCTACTTTGAATCCGGTTCAATACTATCAGGCAGTGAAGATGATAAGGATTACTTATACCAGAAAGATTTTGGATTCAGTGGTCCGGGTGCTGGAAGTAAAACAGGAATACTTGTGGCGCATGATGAAGAAAATATTTCTATAACCGGATTTGGAACGATCAATGGAAATGGAACACATTCCATGTATATGGACAGCCTCCAGGTGGGACAGGATTTAAGTACGCAGTATACAAGACAGAAGAGTGATTACATGAATCCTTCATACGGACGAAAAGACGGTCCGGTGCAGTGGAGAGGCAACTATGAAGACCGCCCGGGCGTAATGATCATTTTTTCAAACTGCAAAAATATCGGGATCAGCAATATAAAGTTAAAAGAATCACCCAACTGGACGATTGCATTTTTAAATTCAACAGATGTTAAAGTGAGTGGAATTACCATAGAAAACAATATGAATATTCCAAACAGCGATGGCATTGATATGTATGATTCAAAGAACATTACTATTTCAGATTGTATAATTCAGGCAGGAGATGATGCCATCGCAGTTGTGAGTTCCAGTAATATCACTGCTTCCAATTGTATTTTACAATCCAGGTCCTGTGGTATCCGGGTGGGATACAATGTTTTTAATGATAACAACTCGGGAAACCTGCTGTTCAATAATATCACGATTTATGATTCCAACCGTGGTATTGGAATATTTCAACGCAGGTTGGGGAATATGGGAAATATGATTTTCTCCAATATCATAATCGATACGAGGTTGCATTCTGGTCAGTGGTGGGGACATGGAGAACCAATACATATTTCTTCAATCCCGGGATTGGGAAGTAAAGAATCAGGTACGATCAGCAATCTGAGATTTTCAAATATCACAGCTTCTTCGGAGTCAGGCATTGTACTATTTGCTTCTGATAAAGGACTTCTTCGTGATATTTATTTCGACAATGTCAATCTCACAATAAGGAATAGTGCACTCGAAAAAGGATATGGTGGAAATATTGATCTTCGCCCCACAAATAATATTGCCCTTGGAATTTTCAGTCATAATATTCCTGCATTATACGCAACAAATGTGGGCGGGCTTTCAATAAGAAATATGAATGTGAATTGGGGAGATGGGCTTCCGGATTATTTTGATCACGCAGTGGAATGCTCCGGTTTCGAGAATATAACCATCGATGGATTACATGAAAAATTGTCAAAAGATGGTAAGGCTGGAAGCGGGTCCACGGTATATCTTACCAATGGAGGAACACACGATATCAGGAACATCAGTTCAACCGATATAAAAAAGAAACTGATCAGCTTTTAAGCCAGCGGTCAAACCATGAAAAAGCTTCGTCCTGCATAGCAGAATCAAATTTATGCGGCCCTGGATAATAAGAACATTTATAACGGTCATCTGCACCCGCTTTATGATAAAGTTCCCCAAGGATTCTGTCTGCTTCTTTCATTTCAGTCGCTGTATATAATTCATCTTCTTTGTCGTTTAATATAAGCGTAGGCAATGGTACGCGTAATCCGAGTATTTCAGGAAAATTCAATTCCATCGGTAGAAGCGGAACATAGACCATCCAGGTATGTGTGATGGATTTGTATAATAAAAAATCTTTCCAGGTTGTCATAAATCCTACACTGATGGCACATTGGATCCTGGGATCGAGACCACCCATGAAGACTGTCCTCAGGCCACCACCTGAAAGTCCGGCGCATCCAACATGTTTAGTATCGACATCTTTCAGAGAACAAAGTATGTCCAGTGCTTTCTGATCTTCTGCAAAAAACACAGCTGGCCATGAGGTGCCCGCACTGAACAATGATTTAGCCATGATAGGTTCATGATCTGATGCCCAATTATTATAAGCGGCGATATTGTCAGAATTCTCAGGGTCGTCATCAGTGAATCCTTTTCTCATAAATTTTGGAACATCCTGCAGCATTACGCGCCGGCTTCCAAATGCAAAAGCATCAGGCACCAATACCACATATCCCTTTTTGGCCAGTTCATTGGCCCAGGCAAGTCCTGAATAATATTCCTTCTGATGCGCTACGATCAATGGATGTTGCGTATTCTCAGTCTTCGTAATTTTTCTTTTACCAAAATATTTATTGCCTCCATGGTCATGAAAGGCAAGTATACCTGGAAGAGGTCTTTTTGCATGTAATGGTTTCAGAAGAGTTGCTTCTGTAGGACGGCCATAGGGAAGCTGCCATTGCAATTCCTGAATCAATAAATCGTCGAATTCAAATTCTTTCATAACCCGGACCTCCGGCAGCCCACCGATATCAGGAATGGACATCCTGTCTTTAACCCTTTGACTTGCAACAGGACGCCATGATTCTATATCTGCCCATTGAAGATTTCTAAATGAAAAAGAGGGTAATTTATTAGCAGTCAATGACGCAGCCCAGGGACCATATAAGCCAATCATGTTAAGATCTTCATCTTTAAAATCATCAGGATTTTTCTTGTCCATTGTTTTGGGATAATTGTTCAGGGGTAAATCCGCTGCAAAGCCTTTCATAATACCTCCGGCCATACCCAGTCCGGCAAGGCCGGAAAATTTCAGGAACTCCCTTCGTTTATTCTTCATTCTTGTGGGTGACTTTCAGTGAATTTTTGTATCAATGTAAGGTTTTTTATAGCTCGTAACTCACTTCGGCAGACCCACATACTGTTCAATCTTCTCTTCTGAAAGGGTCCCCGGTTGATTTCATGATAATAAGTCGGAAAGTCGTTTAAACATGCCCTTGTTCGGTTTTATATCCTCTGTTTAAGCAATGAATTCCATATTTAAGCCAGTGTTAAGCCACAGATAAGCCAGTGTTAAGCCATAGATAAGCCATATCTTATAAGGAGTGGCTTATCTATGGTTTATATTAGTCTTAGTTATATCTTATTATATGCTTAGTTATGGGATCAATAGCTTCTACAATGCTTAATTGTTTGTATTTAAGATGCCATAAAGGGTGATTGATTGTCTCTTGGTTCTTTTATTTATGCTGCCTGAATAACCATTCTATCATCAGCGGATCACTGTAAGCACCCAGCCATGAAAAATGTCCAACTTCCGGGTATTGGGTAAATCCAGGGTGGGCGCCAGATTTGGTTAATGCCTCCAGCATATCGAGAGCGTAAGAAGGATTCACAGCCGGATCTTCAGCACCCTGGAAAATCCAGATGGGCAAATGCGCGATTACCGAAACTTTAGATACATCCCCTCCACCGCAAACAGGAACCGCGGCGGCAAATAAACCTGGGTATCGTTCAATCGCATCATAGGTTCCAAAACCACCCATCGATAGCCCGGTAATATAAATCCGGTTGGTATCAACAGGCATCGTTTTCATGATCTGATGAATAAGTCCGATCAATAATTCCATGGGTTTGCTGGGTTCAGTTAACAGGCGCATATCCGAACTTGCTTTGCCACGCGAGAAATTAGACCAGCCCATCTTCTCCGGGCATTGAGGTGCTATCACAATAGCGGGATGCAGCATCATATTCTGATCTGTTGCAAAGTTCATCACGCCCCATTTTAATTGTGCTTCATTATCACTGCCGCGCTCTCCTGAGCCATGCAAAAAAATTACCAGCGGGTATTTGCGTAATGTATCCGCGTCAGGAAAAAGCATCCGGTATTTCAGCGTATCACCCTTATCATTTCCAAATTTACCAGTGCCGAATCTTGAGGACTGTGAAAAAACAGATTGAATGTTCACAACTAAAAGAAATATCAAAAGAAAACCGATAGAATGTATATGTTTCATTTCCTGAATTTTTCATTATCTGAATATAGTCAATTTCTACACCTGAATCTTTGGACCCTTGATGAGCAGCCAAATTAATAATACCAACTCTCCAAAGTATGTAATAGCGATAAAATCCAAATTTACATGCGGCAACAGAACGGGTTGTATGGTAGAAATAATCCAGCCCAATCCATCAGCGATTATTAAGACTCCGATTATCCTGGGTATATAGGCAGACTTGAAAATTAAATAACCTAAGAGTATAAGATGGATCCCAAAAAAATAATAAGCAAATGACCAGCCATCTCTGAATGCATGAAGAGAAAACATGACCTGGTATTGCAATTGATCCGCATCAAATATTGTTAAATTTTCAGAACTGTTCACCAATCTTAAAACTGTAAGAAGATTGAGAAGCGCAGATAAACTGATAACAGTATACACTAACCTAAACCAGGCCGTAAGTAGGGAGAACATCTCATTTACCGGCTTTAGCAAACCGTAAAACGCCCAGGCTGCAACCACATCTGCAATAAAATTTACCAGGTATCCGAGTATACCTGAAATAAAGAGGTACTTGTTTGCTAAAATATTTTTAATTGTTACCTCAGCACTTCCAGATAGGACAAGTTTATGATAAACGAAAAACTCGGCATACGGAGTCGTTCCCATAAAAACCATGGCAATCCCGGCTATTAAAGCAAATCTTCCGGTAGAAATTTTAATTGCAGGATTCGCCACGGTCACAGAGTTTTTGGAATTACAAATTTATTTCCTCATTCGGGATCATAAGAAATATTTTCAACAGTTAAAGGTATCGGAACAGGAACGGGTTTATGCACCAGACGTTCTTTAACCCAATGTTCGAGTTTGTGATTTATAGGCTCCAGAAGAGATGCAATTGCAACGAGGATCAGCATTTCCCAGACCGGTCTGTCATTTGTTAAATCACTGATGTAAGGATAGATCAGATCTGTTATAAATTCGAAAAATAGCAGCAGGCTTAAAATACCAAGAAATTCGACTACCCTGGGTTTAACTTTTGTCCGGCTAAGGAATAAAACGCCGAAAAAGAAAATGGGAATAAAGACTCCAATTGCCAGCAATTGCAGATTCCTAATATGGTTCTCTTCGTCCAGTTTTTTCTGGGTGGCGATTTCTTCCTGACGGATATTTTCCTCAAAAGTCATTCTTTGAATTGATTCCTGTTTCGCAAGATTGAAAATACTATCCTTCAGAGAAATTGTAAGCTTTAAGTATTTGTACGCACTATCCGGCTTTCCCGCAGATTCGAAAAATGAAGCAAGGAAATTACTTGCATCAAGTTGCCTGTGCGTAAATAAGAATTCTTTTGTCAATTCGAGAGATTTACGTCCATAGTAAATTGCCGAATCCGGTTCGTTCATTCTTTGAAAAATTCCTGCCATATTTATAGTAGTCTCACAAAGAGCCTCACTGATTTTTTTTTCAGTAATATAAGGAAGTGCAAGCCTGTAATTTTCCAGTGCTATTCTATCCATTTTCATCTTAATATAAACTGATGCCAGATTGATCTGTGAAAAATGGATGTCCTCAATATCTTTTAGTCTGATGTATGATTTATATGAATTATTCAGATATTGAAATGCCGAATCTAATTGACCCATTTCATAATAGGCGATTCCAATATTTTGAAAAGCATCACTGATTCCTGTTTCATTATTTTCTTGCCTGTCCTGATCCAGGGCTTTGAAATTATACTCGATCGATCTTTTGAAATCCTTTTCCTCGCTGTAAAGAATTCCAAGATCATAATAAGCAAATTCTTTGTAATATTTGTCATTCACCTCTTCTGCAATTCTTAAACCAGACAGCAATGCATTTAATGCATTCGTAAAATCGCCCATCTTAATAAGTCCATCACCCATCATAATAAATCCTCCTGCTTCTCCTTTTAAAAAATGAA
>DATHNR010000466.1:0-2789 GCA_035485835.1 Puia sp. | reverse complement strand
TTTAAATGCGAAGTAGAAAATATGTACTGTGAAGAATATACAAGTCCAGATTAATATATTGGTTGAATGCAGGTACAATGTTTCTCCGATTAAAAGAAAAAGCACCCCTGTTATCATCGGATTCCGACAATATTTATAAGGCCCACGAATGACCAGATGTTGTTTTACAGACCATGGAGCAAGGGTTCCCTTTCCAAATGTTTTAAAGAGATAATTTGTCCATAGAAACAGGGAAAGCCCTGCACAATAGAAAATAATACCAGCTGATTTTAAAATGAAATTATCAGGAAGAAGCGTTTGATTTCCATTATAGAGAAGATAAGGTATTACAACTGTCACCATAAATGGAAGCAGTATGATATCCCGAAGATGTTTTAAAAGAGATGGTTCTTTCATTATAGTTTATTTTATTGCGCCAAATGCTGCAAAGCAGGAGTTTTTATGCAGAATTTCTATCGTACTAAATCCAACTTTCCCAAGTAATGCTAGCTGATAATTCAGTGAACGGGGCGTATCCTCATAATCTACATAATCCAATACTTTCTGACGGTATGCCGGACCACCCAGCGTTTCTAAATAGCTGGTATACTTATCATCAAACAACTTTTTGATAAATTCGGAATGATGGCTGACCAGGTCAGACACCCAAAAACTTCCTCCTGGTTTGAGCGCTTTATAAATTTTATTGAACATCAATTCCCAGTCTTCGTCATCACGTAAATGATGCAGTGTAGCCGCTGCAAGTATAATATCAAAATGATTGTCCAACAAGTCCAGGTTTCGCATGTCATCCTGAATTAAGGTAACCGTTCCCTTCGTTTGCGGTAAAATCCTTTCTTTGGCTTTTTGCAACATGGGCAGGCTCAGATCATTCAGAACGCAGTTCAGATCAGGAATCTTACTCAACATCTTCAAAGTGTAATTACCCGCACCACAACCTATGTCCAGAAGCTCCGTTGCATGCGGGTTAGCATACTTTGCCGCTTCCGTACATAACTCCATGGTGAGCTGTGCGTCGATAGTGGTTTGCTGGCCTGTTTCGAGATTTGAAAAACGTTCGGTGTCTTTATCAAATCTTTCCCTGATCTGTTGACTGGTTGCTTTTTTTGAATAGTCCGTTTTCACAATTACATTTTGATCGTCTAAGTTACCAATTGGATAACTGTCACCGCACATTTGCTGTATCAAATTCGGACGGTTCAAAAGGGTGAAATGATATTTAAGTTATTGAAAATCAGTTTCTCAGTAAGACGGCATATTTTTAGGATACCCATTGACTGTTACTTTTTTTAACTTCAGGCGTCATAACTTAAAACAAAAGGCATGTTCAAAAATTTCTTAAAAGTAGCGCTGCGGAATTTGTGGAAGAACAAAGCTTTCTCCGCCATAAATATTGCCGGACTTTCGGTTGGTCTTGCAGTTTGTCTTTTGATTGTACTTTATGTAAAAGATGAATTGAGTTATGACAAGTATAATGAGCATTCGGAGAATATTTACCGTGTTGATGCTGATATCTCTTTTAATGGAACTCAATTTATTTCAGCCGCCAGTCCGGCGCCATTAGCGCCAACCCTGATGAAAGACTATCCCCAGATCGTTCAGTATACCCGCCTTCGGAATTTTGGCGATGTGCTGATCAGGAAAGACAATCAGAACATTCCAAACCACAATGCAGTATTTGCCGATTCCACTTTCTTCCAGGTATTTTCAATTCCAATGATAAAGGGTAACCGGTTAACAGCATTGAATGAACCCAATTCAATTGTCATTGATGAAACAACAGCCAAAAAATATTTCAACTCTACCGATGTGGTAGGTAAAACTTTGTATGTTGACAATTCGGTAAACTGCAAAATAACCGGTGTTATCAGTGACATTCCGCCCCAGTCCCATTTTCATTTCAGCTTTATCAGACCGATGCATGATACATACCACGATGATCAGGGTGACTGGCTGAGCAACAACTATGCATCCTTTGTTTTGGTAAGGCCAGGAGTTACAAAAGCATCCCTGCAGAAAGCAGTAGATGCTACGATCAACAATTACCTGGTAAAGCAACTGGATCAGGTCTTACACATGAATGCAAATGATCTGAAACACAGCAGTAATCATTTTATATATCCTGTAATGCCACTTACTGATATTCACCTGCATTCGAACAAATCGTACGAATTTGAAGCAAATGGGAATATCACGTATGTATATATTTTTTCTATTATTGCCATTTTCATTCTGCTGATCGCCTGTGTAAATTTCATGAATCTGTCAACAGCCCGTTCTGCCAACCGTGCAAAAGAAGTTGGTATAAGAAAAGTAGCAGGATCCTTACGATCTAATCTCATTACTCAATTTCTGACTGAATCTGTACTAACAAGTTTTTTTTCTTTAGTAATTGCCATTGGAATTGCCGCGTTGTTATTACCCTTGTTCAACCAGCTTGCGGGTAAACAAATGAGGGTATGGACATTGTTTTCCACCTGGCTGTTGCCTGTGCTTGTAGCATTGATAATAGTCGTGGGCTGCATAGCGGGAAGCTATCCCGCCTTTTATCTTTCATCTTTTCAACCGGTGCAGGTGCTCAAAGGCAGTATTGCAAAGGGTTTTAAGAGCAGCTGGTTGAGAAGCGGCCTGGTGGTATTCCAGTTCTTTATTTCGGTCTCTTTGATCATCGGCACCATTGTAATTTATAATCAACTTACCTATATACGGAGCAGGGAAATCGGTTATAATCGCGACCAGGTGATGGTGATTAATAATGCATATGCGCTCGATAAAAACATCAAGACCTT
>DATHNR010000465.1:0-10961 GCA_035485835.1 Puia sp. | reverse complement strand
CAGGATCCTGATATTGTTTCCAACGTGTGCTGTCACCATTTTGTTTAGCCCAGACTGCAGCACGTACTGAATCGGTGATATATTGAAGGCGCACGAGATACCCCGGCATCAAATTAGTGTTCGCAATTTCTGTTGCAAGCTTTACACGCAAGGCTGTTAATGTATCGCGGAGATATTTTTCTACCATTAAGCTTCCGATACGACCAGCCCAGGTGGCGCCAAAGCCCGCATTTTGTATTACGACTGCGACTGCAATCTGCGGATTCTCTCTCGGTGCAAAACAGACAAACATGGAATTATTATTCAGTTTTGTCCTTTTACCTTCTAACGTCAAATAATTTTCCGCGGTTCCTGTTTTCGCGCACATGTTGATTCCATCAATTCTGGCGATGCGTGCTGTCCCGACTTCAGTTACATCCTGCATTCCACTGATAACCGTTTCATAATCTCCATCTGAAATATGTGTCAGCACTTCGTGTTTTACAGAATATTTATCCATAATGCTGTCTTCCGAGGCATGCCCTTCCACATTTTGAACGAAATGAGGAATATAGAAATATCCTTTGTTGGCTACGATACACATTGCGTTGGCCATTTGCAGAGGGGTAACCAGCATTTTATCCTGACCGATGCCGAGTGTAGTCATCGTACAGGAATTCCAGGAACCGTGATATTCTTTATCATACGAAGCCGTGTCCGGAATATTGCCGCCGTCTTCGCTGGGAAGATCAACGCCGATCCGATGTCCCAGCCCGAATTTATTCATATAGGATTTCCAGGTTTCCAGTCCGTCCCTTACATTTCCTATTCTGCGATTATCAACAGTCAGCCGAAACGTATTGCAAAAAAATGAGTTGCAGGAATGAGCGATGGCAAGTCTCAAATTGGCAGCATGACCAGCCCAGTTTTCTAGGCATTTTACCGGATGACTGCATGCCAGATAAACACCTAGGCAGGGATAGCCGCTGGCCTGTGTGATGACTCCTTCATCAAGACCAACCAGGGCTCCGAGCGGTTTATAAGTGGAACCCGGAGGATATAGTCCCTTAATTGCACGGTTAAGCAGGGGCGCTCTTACATCGAGTGCAAGCAGACCGTAATTTTTTTGTTTATCCGAACCTGTGAGAGAATTAGGATCATAATCAGGGCTGGAAGCCATCGCCAGAATGCCCCCTGTTTTCGGTTCTATTGCAACTATAGATCCTATTTTACTTGTAAGTAATTTTTCTGCCAGCTGCTGTAATTCAATATCAAGATAGGTGTGCAGATTTCTTCCTGCAATAGCCGGTGTATCCAGTCCGCGATCTTCGTAATGACCAACGAGACGGTTTTTATTGTCTTTGATCCAGTATTCAATTCCACGCTGACCCATGAGTTGTTTTTCGTAAAATTGTTCCAGCCCGCTCCTTCCCACATAATCGCCGAGCTGGTAATAATAATTTGAACGACGCAGAATATTTGAATCCACTTCACCCACATAACCCATAATATGGGCAGCTGCATTGAATGGATAGACCCTTACAGGTCGTTCCTGTAAATTGAACCCCGGGAAACGCCAGATATTTTCTTCCAGTTTTGCATAGAGATCAGGTTCCAGCAGATCATCAAAAATGGATGGACGAAATGGGCCATTTTTTATTTTTGCATCGAGTATACGTGAACGGAATTCCTCGTTATCAATGTCCATTAAGTGGCAGAAGAAAGCCGTATCCATATTTTTAACCTGCGATGGTGTAACCATCAGGTCATACATAATAGTATTGTTGAGAATCGCCCGCTGATGATGGTCGTAAATAATTCCCCGTGTTGGATAAACTCTTTTTGGGAAGAGCGCATTCTCCTGAGCCATTTTCTTATACTTATCTGAAAACACCTGCAGGTTAAACAACTGGACAAAAATGACGAGGAACATCCCGCAAAAGATGAGGCGAATAATATTACTGCGCGATTGATTGAAGACAGGCATCTTCGGATATTGGCTTTAATTTAAACCGTATTAGTTCTGAACTTCTCTTTTCTGTAAAACAAAAGCTCCGTCAGCAGTATCAACAACATGCTGATGCCAGTAGTTGCGATTACTTTTCCTATAAAATACAAAAAAGATCCGAAACTCATCCATTCCAGAAAAACAAGATATCCGTGATGAAATAAGGTAAGAACAAATACATAGGTAAAGTAAGGTGCCCATCCCATGCTGGTTATAGAAGGAGATAAATAGTTCTTGTCTGCCCCTTCCTGGGATATCAGCATATTTACAACAAATGGCCTCAGATAAGCAATTAAAACACATGCGGCGGCATGTAATCCGGGTGTATGCATGAAATAATCCAGGCAAAGGCCGAATATAAATGCCACACTCATCAGACCTGATCGTGACATACTGAAAGGAAGCCAGAGAATATAGAGATAATACAGATAAGGTGTAATGAACCTGTGCAAGGGAGGCATCTTGAATAGAATGAATACCTGAACAAATATGAACAGTATAAAACGAAATATATTTTTCAGCAACTCGCTCATTGGAACTTTTTTCTTGTGGAATCTTCCAGGTGATTTTGTTCGGTTAATTGAGTATTTTCGATCACGTAAACGTATTCTATGCTATAGAAATTAGTTGAAGGTTTTACTCTCAGGGAATAAAAGTTGCTACTCTTATCATCTATTATTTCATCAATTGTACCCACCATCAGGTTGGCACCGGAAAACATGGAAGAAGCGGGACTGGTTACAACAGAATCTCCTTTTTTCACCTTCGCGCTTTTGGGAATATCCTTAAGCGTTACGTAATTCGGACTCACTCCATCCCATTCCAATGTGCCCCGTTCTCCACCGTTTTTTAATTTTACCACTACCCTGAATTGGCGATTTAGTAATGTCCATACGGTTGCATAATTATCACTTACGTTTAATACCTGACCCACAATTCCAAGCGGACCCGTTACTCCCATATTTGGCCGAACACCCTGCAATGCGCCCCGATGAATGGTTAAAAAGTTTACCTGGGTATTTACCGTACTTCCTACCACTTTGGCACCCATCCAGATATATTTTTTTATTTCTTTAACCGAATCTCCCTGTAATGTATCGGTAACCATTTTACCGGGACCGCCGGCCCCTTCATAATTTTCTTTGAGCATCTGATTCAGCCGTAAATTTTCAGCAGCCAGCTGTTCATTGATTTGCTTCAGGCGGAAATAAGATTCCACTTTGCTGAACCTTTGATTAATGCTTCCGGTAAATTCTCCCGCCACATTCATAAATGCAGCCTGATGATAATTATTATAGCGGAAAAGAAAACTAAGTGAGATTACCTGCAACAGCAAAAAGAATAAAAAATTGGAATACTTTCTGATAAAGAGAAAAACATTACGCACGGAGTCTTGTAGTTTTAAATTGCGTTACAAAGTAAAAAGTCAAAAGTAAAAAATTAAAAAAAGTGCCCGTTATTGTCAAACTGCACTAAACTCTTCCACTTTTTATTTTTTACTTCTTATTTTTTACTTTTTTATCGCATCACAAACGGATACCTGTCGTAATTCTTTAAGGAAATGCCTGTTCCCCTTACAACACTCTTTAACGGATCGTCAGCGATATGAACCGGAAGTTTAATTTTCTGACTTAATCTTTTATCCAGGCCCCTTAACAATGCGCCACCTCCTGTCAGGTATAAACCGCGACGGTAAATATCTCCGGCAAGTTCTGGTGGTGTGGTTTCCAGCGCTTTCAAAATGGCTTCTTCAATTTTGAATATGCTTTTGTCAAGTGCTTCGGCAATTTCCTGATAACTCACCAGTATTTGTTTGGGAATACCGGTAACCAGGTCACGCCCATTAACAGGTATATCATCAGGAGGATTATCAAGATCTTTTAATGCCGCTCCTATTTGTATTTTTATCTGTTCAGCTGTTCTTTCACCTATCAGTAAACTATGGTAACGACGCAAAGCTTCCATGATATCGGCTGTGAACTCATCCCCTGCTATACGGATGGACTGGTCACAAACGATACCTGCAAGTGCAATAACGGTAATTCCGGTTGTTCCACCGCCAATATCAATAATCATATTTCCTACCGGCTCTTCCACATCGATTCCAATACCAAGAGCTGCTGCCATAGGTTCATGAATCAGGTAAACTTCTTTGGCGCCTGCCTGTTCCGCACTGTCGCGGACTGCTCTTTTTTCCACTTCAGTAATACTGGATGGGATACAAATCATCATTCGCCAGCTTGGGGGGAATAGTGGCTTTTTGGGATAGATCATCTTGATCATCTCCCTGATCATGAGTTCGGCAGCATTAAAATCAGCAATAACCCCGTCTTTCAGCGGGCGGACGGTACGAATGCTCTCGTGCGTCTTTTCATGCATCATGAGTGCCCGTTTTCCAACAGCCAAAACGGTCTTTGGATTATTCCGGTCAAGTGCAACTATACTTGGTTCATTAACTACGATCTCATCATTGTGTATGATCAGGGTGTTAGCTGTGCCCAGATCCATAGCAATCTCTTGCGTAAGGAAATTGAATAATCCCATTTTAAAAGGTCAGATTTATATTCTGTTACGATGCATGCAAAATTGACGGAAATAATCGGAATTAACAAAGCGAACATTAATCTCCGGTATCCTGCACTGAACGCTATTTTCATCAGGATATTTTTTAAAATCATTCATTTATTCTGAAGCAAATCCCAAACGTCTTTCCATTTGACGATCAAGGCGGGGTAATTTTTTTCTCTCAATGAGAAAACTTGTAAGCTGGGCAATTTCGCGATATATCGAATGCTTTTCTACTGTACCCTGTAAATAACTCCTTCCTGAACTTCCGCCCGTACCAATACGGGTTCCTATAGTCCGTTGTACCATGTGCATGTGCCGGTATCGCCAGGTACTCAGTTGTTCATCCATTTCCAATAGCGCTACCAGTAACCTGTAAGGTAACTGAAGGATCGGGTATCCCGGATAAATCATAATAAAGAGTCCGGCCCGGCAGGCAGAGGGGGAAAGAGAACGATTTGCGGGATCTTTCGATCTGTAATCGTCGGAAAATACGGTGTCAAACAAAGAAGCGTGTTCTTTTTCTCCTTCAGACAAACTTTCGAGATATAATTTCCGATATCCTGTCCAGAAATCATTTTCTTTCAAAAAGGGCATTCGTTCCAGCCAGTTATTTAATAGTTCCAGCAGAGTTATTTGGGACTCAGCCTGGCGTATGGTGGTTACTTCCGCTTCCCTTAATTGCGACAGATAATGATTCTTCTCATGTCTTTGTTCGAATTTCAATCCTAATCTGCCTTCCAGCAGCTTAAACTGGATACTCTGAAATCCTGAAGCCGGACGGAGCATATCCCTGAAATCCAGAAAATCCATGGGCGACATAGTTTCCATCACTTCTATCTGCTGCACGAGCAATTTTAAAATGGTATTGCATCGGTTAAGACGGTGAACGACGGTTTGTAATTCGGGAGAATCATCATTCAGGGTTGGTTTTTTAAGAATCCCAATTATGGAATCCACTTCATATAATAATTGTTTGAACCAGAGTTCATAAGTCTGATGAATAATGATGAAAAGCATTTCATCATGCGCATGTGCATGCTGCAAATCACTTTTTAACTGCTGACTATCCAATAATTGATCAAGCTTCAGGTAGTCGGAGTAGTGCAATGGTTCCATGAGTTGACTTTTAATAAATATAGACCGTTGATCGAAGATCGTGAATCGTGGATCGATATACGATTAACGATAAACGATACGCGATTCACTAAAGAAACTCATACCCAATATCTCTTCTGAAATAAATGCCATCGAAGTCAATATGAGACAAAACTGTCATTGATTCCCGAATAGCATCCTGAAGGGATCCGGCGAAGGACGTAACACAAAGCACCCTGCCTCCGTTGGTTACCACTTCATTATTTATTATTGAAGTGCCTGAATGAAAAATAAGGCTGTCTCCGTATGTTTTATCGAGGCCTGTTATAGGGAACCCCTTTTCATAACTTCCGGGATATCCGCGGCTCACAGCCACCATGGTCGCGGCGGCCCTTGAATCTATTTCAATTATTTTTTCATTGAGCTTCTTGTCCGCCACAGCCTTTAAAAGATCGACCAGGTCATTTTTCAAACGGGGTATCACCACTTCAGTTTCAGGATCACCCAGGCGGCAATTATATTCGATTACCATGGGCTCTTCATTTACTTTGATCAGTCCAATAAAAATAAAACCCCTGTAATCGATCCCATCTGCTTTCAGGCCAAAGATGGTTGGATCTACAATCCTTTCCTTCACTTTTAACATGAATTCATTATCTGCAAATGGAACGGGGCTCACGGCGCCCATTCCTCCCGTATTGGGGCCTTTATCTCCCTCACCAATTTTTTTGTAGTCCTTCGCTTCCGGTAAAAGCACATAATGGTCACCGTCAGTAAGTACAAATACGGATAATTCAATACCATCCAGAAATTCTTCTACAACAATCCTCCTTCCTGCTTCGCCAAATTTATCCTGCTGAAGCATGAGTTCAAATTCTGCCATCGCTTCGATATGACTGTTGCAAATGATGACTCCCTTTCCTGCAGCGAGTCCGTCAGCTTTCAAAACCACGGGCAGGCTATGGGTTTTTACGTATTCCAATCCCTCCGAAAATTGATCTGTATCAAATTCTTTATAGCCGGCAGTCGGAATACCATGTCTTTGCATGAATTGTTTTGAAAATGCTTTGCTCCCTTCGAGGCGCGCAGCAGACGCTGAAGGTCCGATTACCGGAATGTTGGATATCGTTTTATCCGATAAAAAATAATCCACAATACCCTTTACCAGTGGCTCTTCCGGGCCTACTACCACCATATCAATTTCATTTTCCAAACAGGCCATACGAACCGCCTCGAAGTCTGTTGGATCCAGAGCTAAATTTGTTCCGAATGCCGATGTGCCCGCGTTCCCGGGGCCGATAAATAACGCCTTGCAATCCCTGCTTTGCGAAAATTTCCAGGCTAAAGCATGTTCTCTTCCTCCACCACCCAATAATAAAATATTCATGTATTACTTCGATTAGCCCCGAAATTCCCGATTCAAACTCATATCAGAAAAATAATTTTATGAACGGAGAAAAGATGACTGATTTTTGATGAATAAATTAATCTTACATTAGTCGATTCAATTTCATTTTATATATAAAGAAATTAAGAATCATGAATACAGGCCTTCCTAAACAAGGACATCCCCGTGGATTGTATGTTTTATTTTTTACAGAAATGTGGGAAAGATTTGGTTACTATTTGATGGTTGGTATTCTTTTTCTTTTTTTACACGATACGGTCGGCAATGGAGGCCGGGGTTTTGATACCAGCGTGGCTGCAGATATCACTGGAAGTTATATCGCCCTGGTTTATCTCACACCTTTTTTGGGAGGGCTGATAGCGGACAGGTACATTGGTTATCGTCTTTCAATTTTCTTGGGAGGTTCTTTAATGGCCCTGGGATATTTTCTGATGTCTGTACCGCATAGTGGAAATCTGTTGTTTGTGGCACTGGGTTGTGTTATCATCGGGAATGGATTCTTTAAACCGAATATCAGCACACTGCTTGGAAATATTTATAATAAGGAGGAGCTCAAGCCGAAAAAAGATATTGCGTATAACATTTTTTATATGGGCATCAATATCGGCGCTTTCATATGCAATTTTGTGGCTGCTTATCTCCGTATAAAATATACATGGGGTTACGCTTTTGCTGCTGCTGGTTTCGGGATGATTCTATGTTTGTGCATCTTCGCTTCAGGACAGAAATATATAAAACACGCTGATGTAATCAAGCCGGTTCAGAAAGAGGATATGCCTTTTTCAAAAATTGTATTTTACGTTTTTGTACCTGCTATTATTGCTGCTATTATTGGATGGGTTGTTGGTGGGAAAAGCAATCTTTTCGGCTCCCATTCCAACGATGCTTTTATTTTCGCGTGCGTGCCCATAATCATTTTCTATGCCAGCGTATGGTACCGATGTAAAGGTTTCGACAGAAAAAGAATTGCTACGCTTTTTACACTTTTTGGGGTATCCATTATTTTCTGGAATATCTATAATCAGAATGCAACTTCTTTAACGATTTGGGCAGACAGTTACACCAAACGCGATGCACCTAAGTTCCTGGAAAAGCCCCTATCCAGTTTCGGATTTCTCAATACGGTAAATACCAATCTGAAAGATGTACCGGTTCTTGATGAACACTTCCATGCACAGGTAGATGCCAGTGGGAAAGTGGTAACACATGAGGGAACCGATCCTTATCTGCAAAATATTCCAAAGGATGAATGGCCGGCTAAAGGGGAGGACTTAAAATTGATATCAACCGAGATTTACCAGTCCATAAATCCATTTTGGATTATAGTACTGACGCCGGTTGTTGTTGGTCTTTTCGGGTATATGAAATCGAGAGGGAAAGAACTTTCAACCCCTTCTAAATTTGCCTGGGGCACTATCATCGCTGGATTATCATCACTTCTCATGGTGATTGCTGCGCTCTCAACCAATATTTACGAACATAAAGTTTCTTCCGCCTGGATCTTTTGCAGTTATGGAGTATTTACGATAAGTGAACTGTTTGTAAGTCCGGTTGGATTATCACTTGTATCCAAGGTGGCTCCAAGAAGATTCACAGCCCTGATGATGGGCGGATGGTTTATTACAACTTCCCTCGGCGGGAAAATTGCGGGTATTATGACTGGGTTCTGGGACCATTTTGACAGTAAGGCACTATTCTTTGGAATCAGTGCTGCAGCGGCTCTGGTAGCCGGCTTATTGCTTTTCCCCTTAACTAATAAGCTGAACAAGGTTGTGGTGGAAGCTACAGCTTCAAGTGATTAGTTCATCTTAAAAGGAACAATCATTTCGAACATTGGGATGTTGACATCAAAACTGGCTTTTGAATGGAGGTTTTCCATATGATAGCTGCCATACATTTTACCCATCTCAGTTCGAAGATTACAACCACTAACATATTGATATTTTTCACCAGGTTGCAAAACAGGCTGCACACCTACAACACCTTCGCCCTCTACTTCCCGATGACTGCCATTGCTATCAAAAATATGCCATTGACGGCGATGAAGTTTAACAGGAAAATTATTATGATTCCAGATTGTAATACGATATGCAAACATATGTTCCCCGGCTACCGGATTACTATAATCCGGTTGATAAAAAGTTTCTACATCAATCTCAACCCCTTCTGAAATTTTGTTTGCCATGGAGTTAGTTTCCATAAAAATACGGATTTTACGCTTAATGCCTAAAGCTTAACGCTTAACGCTTTTAGTTAATAAATCATTTTTACCGGTAGCTTAAAGTTTAACACATGATATAGCATAATACGCGTTAAGCGTTAAGCTTTGCGCGTTGGGCCTTCTTTGGGGCTTTAGGCTATAACATGTAAATTCGTCTTCCACAACCACTAAACTTATTATGAAAGTAGCAGTTGCAAAGGGTGATGGCATCGGGCCAGAAATTATGGATGCAGTTTTGCATATTTTCGATGCGAATAAAGTTCCGCTGGAATATGAAATAGTAGAAATGGGAAAATGGGTCTTTGACAAAGGTTTTTCCAACGGAATGACTCCTGAGTCTCAGCATGTGATTGAAGAACTAGGAATTCTTTTTAAAGGTCCCATGGAAACGCCCAAAGGAAAAGGTGTTAAAAGCATCAATGTTACAGCGAGAAAAACCTGGAACACTTATGCCAATAAACGTGTTTTCATTTCTCTTCATGGTGTGGAAACGGTTTTTTCAAAAGCCGGGATACCGATTGATATTACGATCGTCCGCGAAAATATTGAAGATACATATGGAGGGATAGAGCATATGCCGACACATGATGTGGCACTCAGCCGTCGTTTTATTACCCGCCCTGGTAGTCTCCAGGTAATCAGGTACGCTTTTGAAATGGCGAAAAAAAATGGTGCACGCAGGATTACCTGCGGACATAAAGCCAATATCATGAAGCTTACCGATGGTCTATTCCTTGAATGTTTCCAGGAAGTAGCTAAGGAATATCCTGAGTTAAAATCGGATGATATCATTGTAGATGATCTGGCGATGAAACTCGTAGTTCGACCACAGGAATTTGATGTGGTTGTGCTCACAAATCTTCAGGGAGATATTATATCGGATCTCTGTGCCGGG
Source organism: Puia sp. (assembly GCA_035485835.1). Taxonomy (GTDB): domain Bacteria; phylum Bacteroidota; class Bacteroidia; order Chitinophagales; family Chitinophagaceae; genus Puia. The sequence goes on along the minus strand of DATHNR010000465.1, from coordinate 787 downwards.
CTGGTGGGTGGCTTAGGGTTCGCTCCCTCAGCGAATATTGGCGACCATATCTCTATTTTCGAAGCCGTTCATGGTACAGCTCCTGATATTGCAGGGAAAAATATAGCAAACCCTACGGCTCTCCTTTTAAGTGGTATTGCAATGTTGCGTCACCTGGGTTTTATGCAGAATGCTGCTGTAATCGAAAACGCTTTGTTGTATACCCTTGAACAGGGCATTCACACAGGTGATTTTGGGGATAAAGACATTCCTGGAAAAAACACGACAGAATTTGCCCAGGCAATCATCGATAATTTTGGAAAGACCCCCGAACATGGAGCCAAGCCTGTTGTTCCAAACATGCATATTACGCCAACCGTTTTTAAAATGGATCAGAACCAGATGATGGTTTCGGTTGATTCAAGCGAGGAAAAAGAATACATCGTCGGCGTGGATATGTTCATAGAAAGTTCCGAGCAGCCGGAATACATCGCCAAAAAATGCCAGCGTCATGGAGGTGTAAAATTCAACCTGCTAAATATCAGTAACCGGGGAACCCAGGTATGGCCTACCGGTTCCGTATATACGAATCTTGTGAATCTGTACAATGCGCGTTTCGAAAGTATCGATGGTTCCCCACTGAATCAGCAGGACGTCATTGGTTTGTATGTGAGTCTGAGCGGAGATTTTAAAATCAGTTCCATTGAACTCCTGAATATGATGGACGGCAAAAAGGCATATAGCCTGGCGCAGGGACAGTAAAACAAGGATGGGAGTATAGAAACTTCTATAAATCTGACTTTTCAAT
>DATHNR010000464.1:0-8661 GCA_035485835.1 Puia sp. | reverse complement strand
ATTAAATTATTAATTATAATGTAGAAGATGTTCACACTCTCACACTCTCACACTCTCACACTTTCCTCCGCTTCCACCCAAACATTATTTTCTTTCAACAATTGGATTAGTTCGTAAACGGCCGTCTCGCTGTTCACGCCTCGTTTCATTACTTCCTTTCCTTTGTATAACGTGATTTTTCCCGGACCACTTCCCACATAGCCAAAATCAGCGTCTGCCATTTCTCCTGGACCGTTCACAATACAACCCATGATTGCAATCTTTAACCCTTTAAGGTGACTGGTTAAGGATCGGATCTTTGCGGTCGTTTCCTGGAGATCAAACAGGGTTCTGCCACAGGAAGGGCAGGAAATATATTCTGTTTTTGAAATCCTTGTTCTCGCGGCCTGCAGAATCGAGAATGCCGTATTATTCAAAAACTGGTGATTGTTTTTAGCATTCAGATAAGTTCTTCCACTTACCTGGTCGTTCTTGATTTTTTTTGGATCATTGATCAGCCAGATTCCGTCACTCATACCGTCAACCAGTAAGGCGCCGGCCTCCACGGCAAAATGAATAAGCTGCCTGTCGATGGTGCTTTCTGAACATTCTATTGCAAGGATAACCGGAATATCCAGGTTCCTGTTCATAAGTTCCATTATAAAACGCCTGGTATCCAATACAGGGTTTTCATTATCTGAATAGAGGACAAGAATCAGTCCCGGAACTTTTTCCAGGAGTCTGAATAAATCAGTATGGATTGCCTGATTCGAATTCAGGCTTAAAAAATTCATGGTTGGTGACCGGGGAGAATTTTCCCTTAACTGATCCGGCGTAAACAAGGGGAAATATTTTTCTTCAACGGCAATCGTTTTCTTTTCATTCAGTTTGTTCCAGGCTTCAAAATCACAGATTATTTTACAGGTTCCCGGCAGGTCAAAATCAAATATTTTATTTCCCGAATAAATATAATCCGCAGCAGCATCTCCTATTTTCCATTTATCCGTAATCACATCATACTCGTATCCAATGCGCTCGAGAAATGCAGGAGTTATGGATGCTTCATGCATAAAATCAGCCACTACTACTGGCGCATATGAACCACCAATATTATAAACAGTATGGGTTTTCCTTCTTTTATATTCAAAAGGAGAATAAGGTATTTTTTCAAATGGTAATATGCCAGACCCCTTTTGCCTTGAAGTATAGCGGGCAACAATATCCTGACAAACAGGAATTTCAAATTCGGGATCTTCGGTTAGGGATACCCGTATGGTATCACCGATGCCATCTTCCAGCAGTGTGCCGATCCCAATAGCTGATTTGATTCTGCCATCTTCTCCGTCGCCGGCCTCTGTTACGCCGATATGTAACGGATAAATCAGGTTAAATTCATCCTGCATGGTCTTTACCAGTAACCGGTATGCTTCTACCATCACCAGTGGATTACTCGATTTCATGCTCAACACAATCTGATGATAATTTTCACTTCTGGCGATACGCAGAAATTCCATGGCACTTTCCACCATACCCATGGGACTGTCACCATACCGGCTCATTATCCGGTCACTCAGGGATCCATGATTTGTACCTATGCGCATAGCCGTACCATATTCTTTACAAATCCTGATGAGCGGAATAAACCTGTTATGGATTCTTTCTATTTCTTCCAAATAATCTGAGTCGCTGTATTCTATGAACTCAAACTTTTTTTTGTCGGCATAGTTCCCCGGATTTATACGGACTTTTTCAACGATGCGTGCTGCAATTTCAGCAGCATTGGGTGTGAAATGAATATCCGCAACCAGGGGAGTCTTATATCCTCTTTTCCTGATTTCATTTTTAATATTCAGAAGATTTTCTGCTTCCGATTTGCTGGGAGCTGTAATTCGGATAAGCTCTGCGCCCGCCTCTATACATCGGATCGATTGTTCTACGGTCTTAATCGTATCCATCGTATCGAATGTCGTCATGGTCTGCACCCGGATTGGCGCATCACCACCCAGGATGAGATCTCCCACTTTTACCGGAACTGTATCCAGTCTTTTATAAGATGTCAATGAATCCGTATATAGCTGCATTAAATGGCCAATGAAAGTAAATGTAAAATTACAAAAAGGACCTCACTCCCATACTCCCATACTCCCATACTTGTTTTGTTACCAGTCCTTTTCAGGCTGATTCAACGTATGGGTTTTATTCTGATTCATTTTATCCTGAACATCTTTTTCTCTTTGTTCCAGGGATTTGAGGTATTGTTCAACCTGTTGTTTGGATAATTTGCTTTGCTGTGGTTTGGGACTATTGTCAGGTTTATTCTGATCTTTTTTTTGTTTGTCGTCAGATTTCTTCTTATCGGGATTGTCTTTTTTATTCTGTTGCTGCTGTTGTTCCTGTTTCTTTTTTTCGAGAAGGGCTTTTACCAGGTTTTCTCTCGCATCACTATCTGCGGAATTCAACCGGAGGGCATTTTTCCAGGCATCAATACTTTCATCAATTTTTTTCTGGCGGATCATAGCAACGCCTTTATTATAATATGCGCTTTGCCTTATATTCTCGTCTGCCTTGGATTGTAATACATCATCGTATGAACCCGCGGCTTTTTCATAATCGTTCTTTCGGTAAAGAGCATCTCCCAGGTTGAAATGAGCGTCGGGATTTCCAGGTGATTTCTTTAATGCTTTTTCATAGTTGGTTTGAGATTGTTCGTATTCCTGCTTATTATAAAATCGATTCCCCCTGCGTATGAGTGCGTCTGTCGTCTGTGCTTTTAAATAAGAACCGACGAAGAGGGTTAATAGGAATAATATGGATGGTCTGGTATTAAGCAATTTTTCTTTTTCTTTCGGGTATGAATAATTCCAGTATCAGCAGAACGCCTGCTAAACCGATGAACCAGGGGAAATAGTTTTTAAAATTGACGAATTCCGAATCTGCCAATGCCCTTTTTTCAATACTATCCAGCCGCTGTGATAGCGTGATGGTAGCATCTTCCAGGTTTTCCAGATGAATATATATTCCATTGGTTGCATCCGAAATACCAGTCAATTCCTGTTCGTTGAGTTTCGAAATGACTGTATTTCCCTGATTATCTTTTTTTGGTTGTTTTGTTTCGGGATCGATAATTATGGATCCTTCCGCTGAGCCAATGCCCACCGTATTTACCATAACGCCGTCATCGGCCATTTGTTTTGCAACTTTCAGTGCGTCGGGATCATGATCTTCTCCATCAGAGATCAGCACCACCGCTTTATACTTATGTTCGTTCTGGTTGAAAGAGTTGTTGGCCATGGTTAAGGCTTCGGCAAAAACAGTTCCCTGGGTTGGAACAGCATCCGGACCGGCTTCAGAAATATAAAGTTTAGCTGCCCCGTGATCAGTTGTCAGGGGCATTTGCATATAGGCCCTGCCCGCGAATAATATCATACCGATACGGTCATTTTGTAAATGATCAATGAGGCGGTATAAAAGCTGTTTGGCTTTATCAAGCCGGCTTGGTTTTACGTCCTGCGCCAGCATACTCTTGCTTACATCCAGCACGATCATCACATCCACGCCCTGGCGGGAGATATTTTCTTCACTACCTCTTGCACGCAGATTAGCCAATCCGGCAACGAGGAAAAATACGGCTGCACAAATCAAAATGAATTTCAAAAGATACTTGCGGGATGAAAATGATTTTACCAGCTGGGCCACCAGTGCCGGATCACCAATCTTATTCCCAAGTTCTTTCTTCCAGCCGAGTAACTGGTAATACAAAAAAATAAGTAGCGGAATCAGGATCAGTCCAATGAAATATTCTGGGTGTTGGAAATGCAAGACTATTTTTTAATTATTAATTATTAATTCAAACTCCTCGCACTCTCACACTTCTCGCAATATACCAAATCGCTGTTAGGAGTTTTACTTCTTTCCGTTAAAAAATCCCAAATGAGCCAGTATGTCTTTTAACAATTTAATCCTCACCTCTGCAACCCTGTTTGGCACAGTTGACTCAATATTAAGTACAAAAAAATAGGGGTGTTTATTTTCTTCGATCCAGCCAACCACCCACCCGAGCTCACGGCCTTCTCCCGGGAAACCCCATCCGGTTTTATAATATAGTTTATAATTGGAATTCTGTTCCCGTAACATGACAGATTGTACCATATCCTGCGTACGTTTAAAGAAAGGAAGCTGATCGAAGTATAATTTTTTAACCAGCCCCAGTTCTTCGTCCGGTTTTATTTTCAAATGGTTATTTAGCCAGAAGGAATCGATGGGGCCGCTGATATCGCGATTACCGTAGCCGAGACTGTCGATCCAAAGTTTCATGGTATCACGGCCAATGCGCCGGGCCACTTCCTGGAAATAAGGAACGGCTGAAACGGCAAATGCTTCTTTCATTGTGAGATCCTTATTCCAGTCATTATTCCAACGCTTCACACCATCCCATTTGATTACCATGTTTTCATCACTGATAACACCCGTTTGAATTCCGATCAGTGCATTTACAATTTTGAATGTTGAAGCGGGAGTAAAGGAACTGTCACGGTAACGGGGAAGGTTATATACGATGAAATTATTTTCCCCGTTACTAAATAAGGCGAAACATCCCTGAACACCTGCGGAATCAAAATATGCCTTCAGGCTGTCATCCACCTTAACATTATTCGTTGAACAGCCTGATAAAACAATATAAAGAAAGGCAGGGACCAGGTAACGGTACATAGAAAATTTTTGCAAAAATAAGCAGCCGTAAACTAAACGGATATGGTTATATTTAAATGGCAGAATTATCATGCTCAATAAGACCGATATTGAAAAATATTTTATAGCTGAAAAACAGGAGAGCCTGGTTTTCCTGGTTATCGGAATAGCCGCCATCATACTGGCACTGATTTTTTATTTCATAGCAAAAACACATGTTTACAGGGGTGCAGCTATTCCATTGCTGGTTCTCGGTCTTGTTCAGTCTGTCGCCGGCTATGCCGTATATGTAAAAAGCGACGATCAGCGTATCAACCAGGTATACGCTTATGATATGAACCCCGACCAGTTAAAAACCGTTGAACTCACACGGATGCGAAAGGTCCAGACAAATTTTTTGATCTATAGAGGTATTGAAGCCGGATTAATTTTAGCGGGATTTATCCTGTTTATTTTTTTTCGAAATCCGGATGGAAAAAATTTCTGGATGGGCCTCGGGATCACGCTTACTTTAATGGCAGCAGAACTTTTCATTGCAGATTTTATAGCCGCTAAACGAGCTTCAAAATACACAGAGCAACTGGAGGAATTTAACAAGCTGAAGGCGTAAGGTGTAAGGCGTAAGGCGCAAGGCGCAAGGCGTAAGGCGCAAGGCGTAAAGCAAAAGGCCAAACGTTTTAGTTTGTGGCTAATAGTTTATGGGAATTGATTTTTAACAATACACTATAAACCATCAACCATTTAATTCTTTACGCCTTACGCCTTGCGCCTTATGCCTTGCGCCTTGCGCCTTACGCTTTATGCCTTACGCCTTACGCTTAAGAAAGCTTTAAGCGAAAGAAAGCCTTAAGCTTTCAGCCTTATGCCTTAAGCCATCGAGGATTGTCTCAATTTCTTCAAGATGACCTTTCTGCACCAGTTGATTACGGACTTCTTTAATATGGGGGATGCCTTTCAGATAATTACTATAATGTCTACGCATTTCAAGAATGCCAAGTACGGGGCCCTTCCATTCTATTGATCTGTACAGATGTTGTCTGATCACATCAATTCTTTCTTCCAGAGAAGGAGTTTCCAAATGATTTCCTGTTCTCAGGAAATGTTTGATCTCCTGGAAAATCCAGGGATAGCCAATAGCCGCCCGGCCGATCATTATACCGTCAACGCCATAGCGGTTTTTATATTCGAGCGCTTTTTCAGGATTGTCAACATCGCCATTACCAAAAATGGGAATATGAATTCGCGGATTATTTTTAACTCTCGCAATGAGTGTCCAGTCAGCGTCGCCCTTGTATAATTGTGATCTTGTTCTGCCATGTATGGTTAGTGCTCCTATACCTTCATCCTGCAGCCGTTCAGCAACATCTTCAATATTTTTTGAATCATCATCCCAGCCAAGCCTGGTCTTTACAGTTACAGGCAGTCGTGTGGATTTGATAACAGCCTTTGTGAGCCTCACCATAGCCGGAACATCTTTTAATACTGCAGCGCCAGCTCCTTTACAAACAACCTTTTTAACAGGACATCCGAAATTGATATCAACAAGGTCAGGATTTGTTGCGTCAATGATTCGGGCGCTGAGCGACATGGCTTCTTCATCACCACCAAAAATCTGGATGCCAAAGGGCCGCTCGTATTCAAAAAAATCCAGCTTTTGCCTGCTCTTGATAGCATCCCGGATCAAACCTTCTGAAGAAATAAATTCACTGTACATCAGATCAGCTCCATATTTCTTACACACATAACGGAATGGGGGATCACTCACGTCTTCCATGGGTGCCAGTAGCAGGGGGAAATCCGGCAGTGTGATATGTTCTCCGATTCGAATCGACATATGTATATTGGGAATATTCGATCCAGCGTCTGGCTGGATTGAAATTGAAGACTGGTTGCTTAATTTCGCAGATCTTCCTTGTGCAAATATACTCATTAAACCTTGCAGATGGAAGACCACCGCATGCACACTTATCTTCGGAATAAACCTGTCTGGGTTCAGCTTATCACATTCGGAGTACTGACAGTTGGAATTTTATTACTTGTAGGAAGCCTGGGATTAAGCCTCGTAGCCCGTTTCAATCATCTGAGCGTCACACAGATTGCGTCCATGGGTCCTGCAGATTATGCCCGTCCTGAGTTATCCGGTGTATTAAAGGGTGAATTGATAATTCAGTTTCTTATTTTTTTTCTACCGTCCATGCTATTTGCCTACCTGGCCGATCCGCGGCCCTTATCATACATAGGATTTAAATCGCCCCAGAAAAAGTTCTTTCTGCCCATTACGGTTGTTACCATAATCGTGGCTTTTTTTAGCGTATCATTCCTGGGAACTCTGGATGAATCTATTGTGCGTCTCTTACCTAAAGCAACACAGAAATGGGTAGAGAGCGGGGAAGATAATGTTAATGGAATGCTTGATAATATTTTAACGATGAAGAAGCCGGCCGATATGATCATGCCGGTTTTTCTTGTTGGAATTCTTGCAGCTGTGGGTGAAGAAGTTTTTTTCAGAGGTATTCTGCAAAAATTCTTTATACAGATGTTTAAATCTGCGTGGCCCGGAATAATTTTTACAGGTTTTCTTTTTTCAGCCATTCATATGCAGTTTATGGGATTCCTGCCGCGCATGGCGCTTGGCATCGTCCTTGGTTCTTTGTATTGGTTCAGTGGCAGCCTCTATCTCGCCATACTGGGCCATTTCATATTCAACTTCATCACACTGTTACTTATGTATTTCAAGGTTGCCGACCTTGATTCTAAAAACAGTTCCAACGCAGTATTCATTTTCCTGGGCATATTATCCCTGGCAATTGTCGTATATCTGTTAAATCTGATCAGAAAGAAATCAACGACTACTTATGCTGCCGAATTTCCACCGCTGAGTGATAATTCATTTTTTGATGAACCGGAACATCCGGTATAATTTCCATTTACGTACCTTCACTTTATGGCTCTTCAGGCAGTCACTTTCAGAATAAGGGCACTGACCTCATTGGTATTTGTTGCAGTCATGCTGGTCGGATTGCTTTGGAATACCCTTAGCTTTTTTATACTTTTTTCCATCATACATTTCGGTTGCTGGTACGAATACCAAAAACTCATTTCTAAAATTGATCCCGTTTATGGAGAGATCAGCTCCTTTCAAAAATATGGGGTCATGATTGCAGGCTGGTGCATCATGATGTTTTGCAGTCGCCCCGGTTATAATGGTGATATAGGAAACAGCGGACTTCACAATGCGGGTTTATACGGCGGGTTATTGTTTCTTTTCATTTTGCCGGTCGCAGAAATCTTATATACCCGTAAAACCTATATCCGGAATATGGGTTATTCGGTTCTGGGTCTTGTTTATATTTCACTCAGTCTGGGCCTTCTTCTCAACCTCCGCACTTTTTATCCCGGTAAAGCTTTGGAAGACGTAAATAAATTACTGGTGCTTGCGATCATATTAAGTTTATGGGTGAATGATACCATGGCTTATCTTATTGGATCAATCATTGGTAAAACTCCACTGTCATCTATTTCTCCTAAAAAAACATGGGAGGGAACGATCGGTGGTTTTATTTTCGCCGTGATAACCATGGGTGCCGTTGGTTATTACTTGAGCAGCGGATTTGAGTTGCAGGCAGTTTCCCAATGGATGATCGTAGCGGCTATCGCATCGATAGCAGGTACGGTAGGAGACCTGCTGCAAAGCAAATTAAAAAGACTCGCAGATGTAAAAGACAGTGGCAGAATTATGCCTGGTCATGGTGGTTTCCTCGACCGGTTCGACTCGCTTCTTTTCGCTACTCCATTCATTTGGGTTTACATTGTTATGTTTGCATAAAGTTTTCAAGTTATGCCTGGCACTGGCTGGGCAGACAATCAAAGCTGGCCTGACTTCGGTAGGCTTTTAATGAATTATTTCGAATGACTATTCATAAAGAAGGATATAAAACGATTGCTATTTGCGCTATTTTTTTTGCAGCCATTAACCTGGGATCATTTTATTTC
>DATHNR010000463.1:0-3482 GCA_035485835.1 Puia sp. | reverse complement strand
ATGTGGCAGATGTGGATCGCGCAAAAATCAAGGCTTATACCGGCAACTATACTTTCTGGTACGAATCTTCCCAGCTCATGGCCCGTCAGCTGAGTGATAAGAATAAGAAAACGGAAGACAAACGTGCGGCTCTCCTTGAGTTCATCGCCCGTTTCTCGGCGAATGCATCGAAATCCAAGCAGGCTACATCCCGTAAAAAAGCCCTTGAAAAACTTACCATCGAAGAGATTCAACCTTCCAACCGTCGTTATCCGGGCATCATTTTCAAGCAACAAAGAGAAGTGGGAAACCAGATTCTCAATGTAAATAAACTGGCCAAGACAGCTGACGACGGCACCAGGCTTTTCGCAGATATTACTTTCAGCCTGAATAAGGGAGACAGAGTCGCCCTGGTCAGCAAAAACCCACTCGCGCTTACCGATTTCTATGAGATTGTTACAGGAAATTTAAAGGCTGACAAGGGCAGTTTCGAATGGGGAACCACCGTTACAAACGCCTATCTCCCCAACGATAATCATAAATTCTTCCTGGATAAAAACCTCAACCTGATGGACTGGCTCCGCCAGTTCGTACCGCCCCATGTTACAGATGTGGATGAGCCCTTCCTAAGAGGTTTCCTGGGTAAAATGTTGTTCAGCGGAGATGAAGTAATGAAGAAGGTAGGGGTTCTAAGTGGCGGAGAGAAAGTACGTTGTATGATCAGCCGCATGATGCTGCAGGATCCGAATGTGGTATTACTCGATGAACCTACCAATCACCTCGACCTGGAATCCATCCAGGCATTTAATGAAAGCATGGTGAATTTTAAAGGAGTTGTAATGATGACTTCTCATGACCATACCTTCCTGCAAACTGTCGCCAACCGTGTCATCGAGATCACACCTGCAGGCGCCATCGACCGCCTCTGCAGCTTCGATGAATACCTGGCCGATGATCGCGTAAAGCAACTCAGAGAGACGATGTATACGTCTTCACAGTTGGTGAATGCTTAACTTAACTATGAGATATGAGATATGGGTTATGGGTATCTCATATCTCATAGTTCATATCTCATAGCTACCTGAATTGCCTGACACACAATAAACGACCCGTTTCCGCATTTTAAGAAAAACCCTGTTGATTGACCAAATGGCTGCTTATAGGATTGATTTTCTGTGGGTTGGTGAATGAAGTAAATGCCCAGCAGCCAGGCCAAAAACCTCCGGTAACATCCAAAATTACTTCTAACCTCCACAGGAGGTATTTGCCCGTAACGAATTTTCCCCTGAAACTCGATTCCCTGAGCATGGTCCCGGGAAGTCTTATCATCTCTGGAATTCCCGACAGTCTCTATAAAGTGGACTATGTTCATTCAACCATCACCTGGATTCGCAGGCCCAACCTGGACAGTGTATATGTTCAGTATCGACTTTTTCCTTATCAGTATAATGGCGTCGTGCAGAGACTGGATTATACCAAAGTGATGGACAAGTTCATCATCCAACCTTCGGTATATACCAAAGACAGCAAATACAACCAGGATAATTTTTTCAATTTCGGCAGCATTACTACCAACGGAAGTTTCGGAAGGGCTATTTCATTTGGTAATGCACAGGATGCGGTGGTTACTTCCAACCTGAACCTGCAGATCAGCGGATGGCTGGCAGACTCCATCGAAATCGCCGCAGCGATCACGGATAATAATATTCCAATACAACCTGATGGCACTACGGCAACACTCAGTGATTTTGACCAGATCTATATCCAGTTCAGAAAAAAGAACTGGATGCTTCGAATGGGAGATATAGACCTGCGGCAAACAGACGATTACTTTCTTTCTTTTTATAAAAGATTACGCGGTGGTACATTTGAAACCACATCAAAGATTTCAGACCAGGGCACGAATAAAGCAATAGTCAGCGGAGCCGTCGCCAAAGGTTCCTTCAATAAAAATATTATCCAGGGAGAAGAAGGAAACCAGGGCCCTTACCGATTAACAGGATCCAACAATGAAATTTATTTTGTTGTTCTTGCCGGAACAGAAAAAGTTTACCTCGACGGAGGATTATTACAAAGAGGGGAGGACCAGGATTATACCATCAACTACAATACGGCCGAAGTCACGTTTACACCCAAACACATGATCACGAAAGACAGTCGTATACAGGTGGAGTTTGAATATTCCAATCAATATTATCTCAACGCAAATTTGTACCTGGCAGACGAGGCACAGATAAATAAAAATCTTAAACTTCGATTTGCTGTATTCAGTAACAGCGATGCAAGAAATTCCCCCATCAGTCAGACGCTTGATGCAGGCAGACTTAAATTCCTGAATCAGCTGGGTGACAGTATACAGAATGCATATTATCCTGTTGAGCCGCTTGACACGGGACAGAATGTGGGAGCCATCCTTTACAGGAAAATTGATACCACCTATATGGCTACCAACGGACTGGTAACCCATGATTCTATTTTTGTTGTTTCCAACAACGCGGAATATCAATTATACAATCTTGCATTCTCCAGTGTGGGACAGGGCCTTGGAAATTATATTCTAAATACAGCAGGACTGAATGGAAATGTTTACACATGGGTAGCTCCTGTGAATGGAGAAAAGCAGGGACAATTTGAAGCGGCGGAGTTTCTTGTAACCCCCAAGACCCAGCAGGTTATAACGGGAGGTGTAGATTATAAAGTTTCCAAAGAAACATTTGTAACCGCGGATCTAGCACGAAGCCGCTATGATATAAATACGCTTTCCAATCTTGATAAGGCAAATGATGATGGAAATGCTTTGAAATTTACGCTGCAGAATCTGCACATCATAAAAAGCGGATTGCCAAAATGGGTGATGAGTTCTTATTTGTCGTACGAATACAACGATATCCGCTTTGCTCCGCTGGAACCCATTCGTCCGGTTGAATTCCTGCGCGATTGGGGGCTTCCCCTGCAATCGCCGAAGGCGAATGAAACATTTTACAAAGCCGCGTTCAAATTAACGGATACGATGAAAAATGAAATCCATTATGAACTGTCGGGCTATGACAGGAATCAGGATTTCTCTGGCATACGGAATATACTGGGGCATAGCCTGAGTGTGAAGGGATGGCATTTCAATGATCAGATTGCTTTCACCATCGACAAAGGATCGATCAATAACGGATATTTATTTCTTCCGACGATTGACATTTCCCGAACACTTAAAAGTCTGGGTAACTATACAGCGGGAATAAATTTTTCTGTTGAACAGAATGTTCAGCGGAGCAAAACGACAGATTCGGTTTCGACGGATAGTTATTCATTCAGCATATTTCAGGCTTATTTGAAATCGCCGGAGAAATCGCCAAACAAATGGGGCATCAGTTATTTCTACAGGCAGGATGCATATCCTTATGGAACAAATCTTGCGCTGGCCAACCGAAGCCAGAATGTGACCCTCACTACCGAGCTCACTAAAAATAAAAATGAACAGGTGAGGTTCAGCGCCACATTCAGGGATT
>DATHNR010000462.1:0-2032 GCA_035485835.1 Puia sp. | reverse complement strand
ATAATTACGTATATGCGCACTGCGAAAGTAAAACTGTTGGCGTTGTTGCCTGCCTTTTTGTTTTTTACTTCGGCCTGGCATAATAATCTGTCGGAGGCAGAAATGATTGCACAAAAAGAACATAAATATATCCTGCTGAATTTTTCCGGATCAGACTGGTGTGGCCCCTGTATCCGGATGAAGAAAGAAATTTTTGAATCTGATGTATTTAAGAAAATGGCAGATACTGAGCTTATACTTGTAAATGCTGATTTTCCCCGAAATAAAAAAAATCAGCCAACACCCGAACAGCAAAAAATCAATGACGCCACGGCAGATAAGTACAATCCGCTTGGTAAATTTCCTTTTACTCTTTTACTGAACGAAAAAGGGACTGTATTGGGAAGCTGGGAAGGCCTTCCGAATGAATCGCCCGAAGTATTCATTGAAGACATACATAACGATATTTATACTTCACGCAAATGACGGCTAAACCCGAAGTATATCACAGAACACTTAAATTAATGGGAAACCGTTTTCAGTTAAGTGCGACCGGTTCTTCGGAGGAATGGGCACAGGATTGTATTGAAGCCGGCATAATTGAAATACGGCGTATAGAAAAAAAATTAACCACTTACAGTGAAGAAAGCGAAACGGCATTAATCAATAAAAACGCCGGCATTAAACCTGTCGTGGTTAGCAAAGAAACATTTGAACTGATAGAACGTTCGAAAAAAATATCCCGGGTTACTCAAGGTGCTTTTGATATCACTTATGGTTCAGTAGATAAAAGCCTTTGGAACTTTGATACCCACATCAATAAACTACCCGACCCGGCAACAGCCAAAGAAATGACCAGGCTAATCAATTACCGGAATATTATGATGAACAGAACTGATTATTCAGTAATGCTGAATGAAAAAGGCATGCGCATCGGGTTTGGGGGTATTGGAAAAGGGTATGCAGCAGAAAGGGCCAAAATGATCATGAAAGCGAAGGGCGTAGTAAGCGGCATTGTAAATGCATCGGGCGACATGACAACCTGGGGGTTGCAACCAAACGGAAAACCATGGACGATCGGTATAGCAGATCCCAATTTAAAGGAAAGGGTTTTCTCATATATGAATATTACGGATATGGCTGTTGCCACATCTGGCAATTACGAGAAATTTATTGTTGTAGGTGGAAAGAAATACTCTCACACCATCAATCCCAAAACCGGCCTGCCCATACGGGGGATTAAAAGTGTTACCATCATTAGTACAAATGCTGAGATTGCAGATGCTTTGACAACGCCTGTTATGATCATGGGCGTCAGTGCCGGTCTGGATATGGTTAATCAGATGCACGATGTGGAGGCGATTATAATAAATGACGAAGACTTAATGTACGTTTCAAATAATATCCGGTTAAACTAAAACGAATGAATCGAAAACCTAAAGCCAAATTTCTTTTTGCAATCTTATTCGCTGCTATTCTTGCATCCTGCGTACATGTTAAAGAATATCAGAAAAGCAGGATCAATGATTCAGAAATGTCATTATCCAGCAGGCATATTGAAAAAAATGAACAAAATGCCGAATCGTACCGGGAGGGATCTTCGGGTGCAAACGGAGGAAAAACGGGCGGAGGTTGCGGTTGTAATTAAAATCCTTATCTGAAAACCCATGAGAAAATTATCACTTGTTGTTATTGGAATGTACCTGTCGATGGTTCATGCTTTTTCACAAGCTCCTTCTACTGATTCCAGTTTATATAAGTCAAAAAAACTAAAGCTGGACGAAATCAATCTGGTCTCCAGTTATTATGACCAGACGGCCGATAAATCTGCCGTTATGGGCGGAGAGCCCGGTCCGAGAGGCATTGCCAACGTCACCGATTTCGCCAATGGTATTGACCTCACTTTAATTGGCTGGGACCAAAAGAAGCGAAAAAATACACTTGCATTGGGTCTCGGTCTGGACTATCACACTGCTGCATCGCAAGCCTACGTGGATTCAAACGGCACATCCAAAAATGATGGAACAAGAATTTACCCTACTATCAACTGGAC
>DATHNR010000461.1:0-2844 GCA_035485835.1 Puia sp. | reverse complement strand
CTTTGAAATTGTCTTTTCCATAGCCGTTTTCGATTGTAATGGTTTTACCCAGGGGATCTTCCGACCCGAAAAGTCTATCAGCTACGGGTTTTAGCAATACGATGGAATAAGGTGCTTTCAATGCATTGGACGGATTACCATAATTGAAATGGTAATTAAACAACTGGAAGAAAGTGGAGTCTACATAAAGAGCATCCTGTTCGTAGAATGATTTTTCTTTGTAACTAAGAAGACTTTTGGGCACGCCCAGTGTCGATACGACGCGCGTATATTGTAGTACTTCACCGAAATCCCTTTTCATTGCCGGCGCTATGGGTGGAGAAGAAGCCCCACCATTATGTTTGTCACCTGCCAGTTCTGTTCTGGTAATGATCCTGTAAATATTCTTTGCATCAGGCTGATGTTTATCATAACTGTATTGATCCGTGACGTACAGAATAATATATACGCAACAAAGCGTTCCCAGCGCCAGTCCGAAGATGTTGATGAAACTGTAAGTCTTGTTCTTTAGTAAGAAGCGGAAAGAAGTTTTAAGATAATTTTTAAGCACTTTTATTTTTTTTTAGATTCAAAAATTATTAGTTGACAGTAGTCAGTTGACAGCTCACAGAAAAACAATCTGAGAACTGAATACTGTCAACTGTTATTCAGTTCTCAGGCTTTCAACAGGGTTGGCAGATGCTGCCCTAATAGTTTGAATGCTCAGAGTAATCAATGCGATTGCCATCATAAACAAAGTACTTAATATAAATACCCACCAGCTTAGTGGTGTTTTATATGCAAAATCTTCCAGCCATTTATTCATAGCCCACCATGACAGCGGCACTGCGATGAGAGAAGCAATAAATACCAGGCTTAGAAAATCTTTTGATAAAATGGATACGATATGACCTACAGATGCCCCAAGCACTTTTCTTATTCCAATCTCTTTAGTTCTGAGATTGGTTGTATACATTACCAATCCGAGCAGCCCCATACAGCTTATAAAAATAGCGAGACCTGTAGCCCATTGCAAAAGATGGGAAATATCCTGTTCGCTCTTATAAAATTTGGCGATACTTTCATCTACGAAATCGTAATTAAAATCTTCTTCAGGAAAATATTTCTTAAACGACTTTTCGATTGCAGCAATACTTGTTTTCCAGGCACCTGTCGTTTGCTGTGATTTAAGCCCGACATGAATAGTGAAACTATATTTCTGTTCTGAAGAAAATGCGAGCGGTTTCACGGTAGCGTGCAGTGATTCCTGATTGAAATCTGCAATTACTCCAACGATAGACTTGTTATTAACCTGCTTATTAAGTATATCAGATGGATTGTGAAATCCTAATATGTGCATGTATGTTTCATTCACCAGGTATTCTTTAGTCGTATCACTCTGCTCAATATTTCTTCCTGCCAGTATATTAATGTGATAAAGTCTCAGGTAATTCGTATCTCCTGATTTCTGTCTCACGTCTGTCTGAATTTCTTTTTTCCCTTCTATGAATTTCATATTGCGGGCCGACCATCCACTGGCAGACGGTGCATCATTTCCAATGCTGACCATTTCTATACCTGGAATTTGTTTGATCTCATCCGCCAGTAAAAAACGACGATGATCCGGTTTATCCCAGAAATAAGGGGTATTAACTTTTATAATGGCATCTTTTTTAAATCCCATATCCTTCGTCAGCAGATAATTTATTTGTTTTACTGTAATGAGCGTTGCCATACAGAAGAACTGTGCAATTAAAAACTGGGATATGGTGAGACCCTTTCTCAACCACGCTTTTCGGCTATTTGAAGTTCCGGAATGAACCTGGTTTTTGAGAACAAGGACTGGTTTATATCTGGAAAGGATAATCGCAGGATAAAATCCTGCCAGAATTGTTACAAACAATGTTAGTATGAATAAAAATCCAAGTAGTTCGGGTTGTTGAATCAAATTAAAGTGCAAATCTTTTGGAATAAAATCTGCGAATACTTTTAACAGGAGCGGGGTGATCAGGATGGAGATCAGCATCGAAATCAGTGTAATAAAGAAAGTTTCTGCGAGAAACTGAATCCTCAGTTGTCCGATAGAACTGCCCATTGTTTTGCGAACACCGATTTCCTTTGCACGCTGGGAAGCCTGCGCCGTAGTAAGATTTATAAAATTGATGCATCCCAGCATAAGTAAAAAACCGGCGACTGCCAGCAGCCCGTACATGGTTGGTTTATTCGCGACGCGATCATTATAAGTACCATAATCACTGTTGAAATGAAGATCACTGAAAGGCTGCAGTTTATAGACTGTAGTGGTATTGAATCCATTTGATCCCTTATCATTCTTTTTTAGAATTGACCCGAGTTGGGTTTCAATGCTGCTTACCGATGCATTGGGTTTTAATTTTAGAAAAAGCTGGCTGCCACTGTTAACATAAGACCATTCACCCCAGGTATAGTTTTTTTTCAGTCCGCTGGAAGGTATCGTGGCTTGTGAAATAAATTCTTTGAAAATAAAATCTGTGTTGGCCGTTTGATTCTTTACTATTCCGGAAACAGTAGTAACGACAGAATCGTCGTACACGATTTGCTTTCCGATCATTTCAGAGTAGGACATGGAAGGGAAATAGATTTTCGCTCTTGCTTCTGTAAGAACAACCTTGAATGGTTCAGTCAGTGAAATTTCAGGCGAACCTGCCAGCCACTGACAGGGTATCAATTTGAAATAAGATGGGTCTGCAAATATGATATCTTCCTGATGATTGATCTGAAAAGGTTTTTCCCCTTCTTTTTTCTTAATGGTTACTTTTGCATTTCCATTGAATTGATGAAATCCCACAGTTTCCTCGACACCGGGTACTTCTTTTTTTACTGTTT
>DATHNR010000460.1:0-5467 GCA_035485835.1 Puia sp. | reverse complement strand
CTGGCTTTCTTCTTACTCATTTATTATATATGCACTGCACGCACCACTGGTTGCTTATACCATCAATGCAATATTCCCGTTGGTACAACATATATATGAATACCGATTGCTTACCTATTTATTACTTCCAGTTTGTTTGATTATTTTTTGTGTCGGTACCGGCATCCTGATCAGGACTGTTTCATCTAAGTTGTATGCTTTATTAACGGGTGGAAGGGGGTTTAATAAATAAAGTCGCTTTCACGATTTCTTGCGGACTTAGTCCGTGTGCCAATACTGTCCCGCCGTTTGCGGGATGACGCGGATCATTTGTTTTCTTTTGCGGAGAGGGCGGGATTCGAACCCGCGATAGCGTTTCCACTATACACACTTTCCAGGCGTGCTCCTTCAACCACTCGGACACCTCTCCATCTGTTTTTTAAAACAGGCGGCAAAAGTAAGAAATCGGAGCTTACCCTGCGAATCTTTTTAATCTACATCACACACCATAAGCTATACAACTTTGCCTTACTCATTCAGCTTTAAGCCTTGCGCCTTTAGTCTTCAGCCTAAGAAAATATTTTCAACGCATTGGCTGTAGTAATCCTGGATACTTCTTCCCGGCTCACCCCTTTTACCTCGGCTATTTTTTCTGCCACATAAACGATATAACTGCTTTCATTTCGTTTACCACGAAAAGGAACGGGCGGAAGATAAGGTGCATCCGTTTCTAGGACGATATTTTCCAATCCAATATTTTTAAGTACAGCAGGAAGTTTGCTGTTTTTGTACGTGAGAGTTCCACCGATACCAAGATAAAAACCAAGCGCTATAATTTCATTTGCCTGCTTCTCTCCTTCATTGAAACAATGAAATATACCTCGAAGGTTTCCATTTTGATGTTCTCTGACAACTGAAATAGTCTGTTCAATGGAATTACGCGAATGGATTACAATTGGCAAATCAAATTGCAATGCCCACTTTATTTGCTGATGAAAAGCTCTGTATTGTTCCTTTTCAAAAGTACGATCCCAATAAAAATCAAGTCCGATTTCGCCAACTGCAGAAAACTTCCTTTGTGTAAGACTTTGCTCTACATGCTGTAACGCATCTTCCACATCACCCTTAACCGAACTGGGGTGAAGTCCCTGCATGGCAAAACAAATGTCCGGATAACGTTTTTCCAGATCCAGCATATCTTTTTCACTTCCCCTGTCAATGGCAGGCAAATAAAATCTTATAACACCGGCAGTCCGGGCTCTTTGTATCATTATATCAATATCTTCCGCAAATTCGGGAGCATATAAATGACAATGTGTATCAATCAGTTCCATATAAAAATTGAATTGAAGCCAGTGTACGAAACAAAACGTCTGATTTTAAAAAAATCTCACTAAGGGTAAACACTTAGTCCGTTTTCCAGCTCCCAGTAAGACCCCTTTTGCTTCGTTCTTCTGAATGGGTAAATGGCTGTATTCCCATGGTTATCTGCGAAATATGTTTGGTGAATCAAAAAAAGTTCTACCTTTAAATCAGTTTTCATAGGGTACGGATTAAAAACGGGCCAGGGTGTCTACCCCGGCCCAATTTTTTTTTAAACGCTTTCTTCTTTCATACTTCATATTCCTCGCATCATTTATTTTATTGTTTCGAATGAATATCCCTGACCGGAAAAATACGCAAGAACCATAGGTAAAGCCACCTGCAAAACCTGATATGCCTTCGTGCTGTCGTGAAAAACAACAATGCTTCCCGAACGGGATTTTCGAATGACTCTTTCAGCAGCGGCTTCACCAGATACTGCCGGATCAAAATCGCCGCTCAGCACATCCCACATGACTATTTTATACTTCAGTTTTTCCTTCAGATTACGGATCTGAAATGCCGTAGCACGTCCATATGGGGGCCTGAATAAATCTGAATCTATCAGCGAGCGTGCTTTTTCAATATTCTCAAAATAAATTTTACTATCCGTTTTCCAGCCATTCAAATGATTATAAGTATGATTGCCCACCCGATGGCCCTCCATCAGTATTCGTTTATATATGGCCGTTTCTTCAATAACATTTTTACCAATACAGAAAAAACTCGCTCTGGCATTATATTTTTTCAATTGATCCAGTACAAAAGGTGTTGCCTGCGGATGAGGGCCGTCATCAAAACTGAGAAAGATTTTTTTTTCTCCTTGTATTAATGGATAATTCCAGAGACAGGATGGATATAATTTCCTGAGCCAGAAAGGAGTCTTTGTGAAATAAAACATGCTGCAAGTTACTCAGAAGCTGTTGATATGGATAACCTGCCCGTGTTGCCGGAAAATCTTCCCATTATCTTTCAGAAATGCCTCCTGGCTTATTTTATCCGTCAGTAACTTGTCCAAATATACTTTTTCTTCCTCCCTCGTAATCGTCACGGGCTTACCAACATACATGGCCTGATCGCAATAGCCTATAAGAAGCGGATCCAGCTGACTAAAGAAAAGATCCTTTGATGCAAAAATATCTGACCCTATTACCTTATCACCAGACATACACACAAATCCCACCACGGCACTGTCGGAATTTTTAAATTTTTGTTTGAAGAAATTAAAATATTCATCATTCAACTGCAGCATCCTTTTATCAGTTTTACGCGATAAATAAGCTGAACTTTTATTCGGGATATTACTTTCCCCCAGTTGCTTCGCAATTTCCTGCCAGATCAGTACCTGGTTTTTATTTACATCAAGCACTTTTCGAAGAGCGGGATTCGCGAAATTCTCATACGCGAATTTTTTTTCTTTATCACTCCACCGCAGCTCTTCCACACACATCACAGATACATACTGGTCTTTACCGTTCGGTTCAAGCAGGGTATCACGTGTTATCATCCGGTCCTGGCGCCCTCCTGATATAAGTTCACCGGAAGAGATAAAAATCGTCTGATCAGAATGATTATTTATTCGAAGGAAATGTACATTTTCGGTAGAAGCAGTTCCTCTTTCAGAAATTACGGCAATTCCCTGTTTTATCGCCTGACTTAAACTTATCGCCTTTGGCACATGATTTCCAAATCCATTTTTCGGTCGAATGGGAATGATGCGAAGGTTTTTAAATTCAACCGCCGAATCATAATCTACATAAACGTTATCGTAAGTAATTTCCTGTGCCTGCAGGAATCTGAAGAAAAAAAGGCATACGATGGTTACAAAAAATTTCACGGGTGAATATACTATTTCAGCCCGCATTGTGCAACCGCGGCACTCTTCTTTAACAAAATAATCCTCATCTTTGCTTCCCATGGAAAAAAAAATCAGGGTTCGGTTTGCGCCCAGTCCTACAGGGGGTTTGCACCTGGGAGGTGTTCGTACAGCACTGTATAATTATCTGTTTTCAAAACAACATAAAGGCAG
Source organism: Puia sp. (assembly GCA_035485835.1). GTDB lineage: Bacteria > Bacteroidota > Bacteroidia > Chitinophagales > Chitinophagaceae > Puia. The sequence continues at coordinate 2,097 of DATHNR010000460.1, read as the reverse complement.
TTTCATACTACGAATTGAAGATACAGACCAGAGCCGTTTTGTATCCGGGGCGGAAGAATATATTTATCAGACCCTTTCATGGTGCGGACTGGAACCTGATGAAAGTCCTTTACGTGGAGGACCATTTGGCCCATACCGCCAGAGTGAAAGAAAAAAAATCTATAGGGAATATGCAGAGAGGCTGGTTCATACCGGACATGCTTATATTGCTTTCGACACTCCTGAAGAACTGGAAGCCATGCGATCAACACACCGGACCACTGCCAATCCTTCTCCACAATACGACCATCATACGCGTATGCATATGCGCAATTCTCTTACACTTGCTCCTTTGGAAACTAAAAAATTACTGGAAGACGGCACTCCTCATGTGATCCGGATCAGGATGCCGGATAACGAAACACTTCAACTGAACGATATGATACGCGGTCAGGTTGAATTCAACACTTCCCTTGTGGATGATAAAGTTCTACTGAAAGCTGATAATATGCCTACTTATCACCTTGCAGTGGTGGTAGATGATTTTCTTATGCAGATAACCCATGCTTTCCGGGGCGAGGAATGGCTTCCCAGCGCACCGGTGCACCTGCTTTTATGGAGGTATTTATTTGGCGAAGAAAAAATGCCTGCCTGGGCACATTTTCCATTGATTTTAAAACCCGATGGCAACGGAAAACTTAGTAAACGTGATTCAGGCCGCCTTGGTATTCCCATATTTGCAATGGACTGGAAAGACCCTGCCTCCGGTGAAATCATTTCAGGATTTCGTGAAAAGGGCTTCCTGCCTGAAGCTTTCGTAAATTTACTGGCAGTGCTGGGCTGGAACGATGGTACGGAACAGGAACTCTTTTCAATCACTGAACTGGTTGAAAAATTTTCTATTGAGCGCGTACACAAAGCTGGCGCAAAATTTAATTATGAAAAAGCCAAATGGTTTAACCAGGAATGGATCAGGAAAATATCAGTCGAAGAACTCAGCGTCGCAGTCAGAAAAATTTATCATCAATACAGTTTACAAATCCCGGATGAAATATTTCTACGTTCGGTGATTCTACTTATCCGGGAAAGATGCCATTTACTTCCTGAATTTTATACTCAGGGCAGGTTCTTTTTTGAGGCGCCGCAGCAATGGGATACGGAATCCATCAGAACAAAATGGAATGTGGCAAAAACAACATTCTTCATATCTTATATTGAAAAATTCCAGGATATTTCTGAATGGAATGCCTATAACCTGGAAACCGTTTTCAAAGAATTGGCTGCTTTAAAGCAAATAAAAGCAGGAGAACTTCAACTTCCTTTTCGCATCATGCTGGTGGGCGAAAAATCCGGCCCCCCTGTTTTTGATATCGCAGAACTGCTGGGTAAGACAGAAACTTCCAAAAGGATAAATAAACTGCTTGCCCTTACAGAAAATTGGTGACTTTCATGAAAAAGTTAAACGGGTATTTATTTTTGCTGGCTTTGCTCAAATTCATACTTCCTTTTTTTTTACAGAGTTCCATATATGAACCACACCGTGATGAATTTCTATACCTCGCGGAGGGAAGCCACCCTGCTTTTGGATTCATGGAAGTGCCACCCCTGCTTTCTGTTTTCGCCTGGATAACCGGGCTGTTTGGCAATGGTATGTTCTGGATAAAATTTTGGCCCTCCTTATTTGGTGCACTGAATTTTATCCTGGTAGGTAAACTCATTATTTCGCTCGGTGCTGAGATATTCGCACTTATACTTCTTTTCTTTTGTTTTTTCTTTACAGGATTTCTACGTGTACATTTTTTATTCCAGCCCAATTTCCTGGAAATATTTTTTTATACCGTAATTGCTGTCGGCCTTATACAATACGTCAGAACTTCGGAGAATAAATGGCTTTATATCACAGGCATCGGAGCGGGTCTTGGCTTGTTGAGTAAATATTCCGTCGCTTTTTATCTGATAAGCCTTCTGCCGGCATTATTGGTTACGAAACACAGGGCAATTTTTCTAAACCGCCATTTCTATATTGCACTGGGACTTGCATTCATTATTTTTCTTCCGAATCTCATCTGGCAATACATCCACCATTTCCCAGTCTTTTATCATATGCATGAGCTGAAT
>DATHNR010000459.1:0-2649 GCA_035485835.1 Puia sp. | reverse complement strand
TACATCCGTGAGATCGTCTACAGTATCAGGAAACAGAACTACTGCAACCAATTATTCAATTCATGGGAAAAAAAGAAATAAAGACTGGTAAGCCAATTCAAAAAGGACCTGGCATGAGCAGCCTGCTAAAACCTTACAGGGGTATGATCTTTCTGTTGATTTTTTTAGCGCTGTTGAGTAATGGCATCAACCTGATCCTGCCCAGGATCATTGCAAGCGGTATTGATGCATATCCTTCTCACTACGATTTGAAAAAGATATTGATCGAATTTTTAGTCGCCGCCTTTATCATTTTTATTTTTACTTATTTACAAAGTATCATTCAAACGAATACAGCGGAGCGCGTTGCGAGAGATCTTCGCTCAAAACTTTCTTCCAAAATATCGATACAAAGTTATGCATTTATAGAAAAAACCAACCCCTCGAAACTACTGACCAACCTGACAGCTGACGTGGATTCGGTCAAGCTGTTTATTTCACAGGCAATCGTTACAATCGCTTCATCACTCATTATTATTATTGGCGCCTGTTTCATGCTTTTCTCCATTAACTGGAGGCTTGCATTCGCGGTGATTACGATCATTCCAATCATCGGTGGCGCTTTTTATATGGTAACCAAAAGAGTGCGCCCCATTTTTATGAAAGGTCGTGAGATCATTGATCGTTTAAATAAAGTAATTAATGAAAGCATACTCGGTTCTGCACTCATTCGTGTGATCAATTCACAACAGCCTGAATATGAAAAATTCCTTCAGGCGAATGACCAGGCAAAAAGTCTGGGATTAAGTATACTTCGTCTTTTTGCATGGCTGATACCCATTATAGTACTGACGGCGAATTTCGCCGGAATTACCATTCTCGCACTGGGTGGACATTTTGTGATCAACAATACAATGACAGTGGGCGATTTTGCGGCCTTCAACAGTTATCTCTCTCTTTTGATATTTCCCATTATCCTCATCGGATTTATGAGCAATGTGATTGCCCAGTCATCTGCGAGTTATCAGCGATTGCACCTGGTGCTGAATTTGCCGGATGCAGAAGATCAGGGAACGATTAAAGAACCATTGTTGGGTAATGTTTCTCTGCATGATGTATCTGTTGTATACGGACAGAAACCTGTTCTGAAACATATTGGATTTTCTGTTGATGCAGGTTCTACACTCGCTATTATCGGTCCAACGGCTGCAGGCAAATCACAACTGCTTTACCTGTTAACAGGATTAATCAAACCAAATGAAGGAACCGTGTTTTTTGATGACAAAAATATTGATGACTATAACAAAGAGAATTTTTACAGTCATGTTGGATTCGTATTCCAGGACAGTATTATTTTCAATATGAGCATTAGGGAAAATATTGCATTCAGTGACAAGGTAACAGATGAATCTCTCGCAAAAGCGATTGAAACAGCCGAGTTGAAAGATTATATTGATTCACTTCCGGAGAAATTAAATACTGTTGTATCGGAGAGAGGAACAAGTCTTTCAGGCGGTCAAAAACAGCGCATCATGCTGGCAAGGGCACTTGCAATAAATCCGCGGATATTGCTGCTGGATGATTTTACCGCCCGTGTAGATACCCAGACTGAAATTAAAATATTGCAAAATGTACGGCGGAATTACCCGGGTATCACCTTGATTTCCGTTACGCAAAGAATCGCTACGGCGGGACAATTCGACCAGGTGATCGTTCTGATGGAAGGTGAGATCGTTGCATCCGGCACGCACAATGTCCTGATGAATACAAGCACGGAATACGTGCAGATTTACCAATCACAACAAAGCACGCATGAATTACAACCTCAATGATATTTCTGTAAAACAGGAGAAAGCTTCTAACCTGCGCATTCTTCAAAATCTTCTAAAACTGATAAAGGAAGAGCGAAAGAATTTATTTCTTGCGTGTTTGGCTATTCTTACAAATTCAGGATTGACGCTGCTGAATCCATATATAATCGGGCATACCATTGACAAATACGTCATGCATAAAGATTATCATGGAGTACTAATGAATGCCGGGTTACTTGTTTGTATTGCCCTGGTTGCATTTGGTGCCAGCTACACTCAAACAAAAATGATGGGTGGAATAAGTCAGCGCATGTTGTTCAAACTGCGTAATACGGTTTTTAATAAACTCCAGGAACTACCACTTGCATTTTTTAATCAGAATAAAGCAGGGGATCTTATTTCCAGGATTAATAATGATACGGATAAGATAAATACTTTTTTTTCGCAGTCGCTTATGCAGTTTATCGGTACACTGGCAACGATGACAGGAGCCGGTATATTTTTACTTGCGATCAATTTCCGTCTCGGCATCATAACACTGGTTCCCGGGATATTAATTTTTATTTTTACGAAAATGACTTCGCAGTGGGTAAAGAAAAAAAATGCAACCAGTTTAAAACGTACGGGCGGTCTCAGCGCGGAGATTCAGGAAAGCCTGAATAATTTTAAAGTCATCATTGCCTTTAACCGGAGGGATTATTTCAGGAAACGATTTGAAGAAGTCAATGAGTTAAATTATACCGCCGCGAAATCTGCCGGTGTTGCCAATAATATTTTCATTCCTATTTATGGTTTTTTTGCCAGCACCGCTCAGCTAATTGTATTGACGGTGGGTATCTACCTGATTTCTACAGGTCGC
>DATHNR010000458.1:0-8164 GCA_035485835.1 Puia sp. | reverse complement strand
CAATTGACCATTCCCGCACGGGCGGGACCAGTAACAATTAACCATTAGAAAATATGCTCAGAAATTATTTGAAAGTCGCTTTGCGGAATTTCTCCAGGAATAAAGTTTTTTCTTTCATAAATATCGCCGGTCTCTCCATTGGCATGGCCGTAGCCCTGTTGATCGGACTCTGGATATGGGATGAACTTTCTTTCAACAAACAATTTGAAAATTACAACCGGATCGCAGAAGTGATGCAAAACCAGACCTTCAATGGCGAAACGGGCAGTCAGCATTCGCTCCCCTACCCGATCGGTGATGAACTTAGAAAAGATTATGGAAGCGACTTCAAATATATTTCGATGGCTTCCCACAATGGAGATCATGTGCTTGCCGCGGGAGAAAAGAAAATCAGTATTCCCGGTGCCTATATGGAACCTTCCATCACGGAGATGCTGAATTTAAAAATGCTGAAAGGCACACATGCAGGTTTGAATGAAACACATTCCATTTTGATTTCCAATGAAACGGCGAAAATATTATTCGGAAACTCAGATCCGATGGGTCAGCTCATTAAGATCGATAACGACCAGACTGTAAAAGTTACCGGTGTTTATGAAACCCTTCCATACAATTCAAATTTCGGCGACCTGAAGTTTATCGGCAGCTGGAAACTTTATCTCGACAATATGCATTGGACATTTAAAGAATCCGATCCCTGGCGTTCCAATATGTTCGATGCATTCGTGCAGTTGAATGACCAGGCCGACATGCAAAAGGTTTCTGCAAAAATTAAAGATTCCAAACTGCAGCATGTAAACAAAAGGGAATTGGAATTTAAGTCACAGGTATTTCTGCATCCTATGAGCAACTGGCATTTGTACGATGATTTTAAGGATGGTAAGAATATCGGCGGCCGCATTACATATGTGTGGCTGTTCGGCATAATCGGATTGTTCGTATTGCTGCTGGCCTGTATCAATTTCATGAACCTGAGTACGGCGCGTTCTGAAAAACGAGCGAGGGAAGTGGGCATACGCAAGGCGATCGGATCGCTGAGGAGTCAGCTGATCGGACAATTTTTCGGCGAGTCCATGTTATATGTTTTTATCGCTTTTGTTTTGTCGCTGATATTTGCACAGTCTGCTATTGGTTTCTTCAATGGAGTGGCCGACAAAAAAATGTCGATTCCATGGAATCAGCCGCTGTTCTGGATTGCAGGTATTATTTTCAGTCTCTTTACAGGCGCTGTTGCCGGAAGTTACCCTGCATTTTATTTATCTTCTTTTGAAGCGTCGAAAACATTAAAGGGTACCATCCATGTTGGGCGTTTTGCATCCATACCACGTAAAACGATGGTGGTTATTCAGTTTTCTATTTCGGTGATGCTGATCATCGGAACGATCACTGTATTTCGCCAGATAGAATTTGCAAAGAACAGACCGGTGGGATATACCAGCAAAGGGATGATGATGCTGCATATGTCAACCGAGGATCTGCATAAAAATATAACAGCGGTTCGTGAAGAATTGAAAAAGTCCGGCGCCATTACGGAAATTTCTGAGTCGTCCAGCGCACCAACTTATGTGGATGAATGGGATGATGGTTTTGACTGGAAGGGGAAAAATCCTTCCCTCACCGGTGATGCGGGTGTGGTATATGTTTCTTATGATTTTGGAAAAACAATTGGATGGAATTTGGCTGAAGGCCGTGATTTTTCCAGGAGCTTCGGAACGGATACAGCGGCGATGATCATCAATGAGTCGATGGAAAAATTTATGGGTTTGAAAAATCCCGTGGGTGAAACACTTCGCTGGATGGGAAAACCCTACCTGATCGTGGGTGTGGTGCATGATCTCCTGATGGAAAATCCTTATGAACCGGTTGGCAGAACTGTGTTTGTGATGGCGACCGATGCGCAACCCATCGTCAACCTGCGCATCAATCCCCGGATGAGTGCGCACGAAGCCATTGCTAAAATGGAACCCGTATTTAAAACCTATAATCCTTCGCAGCCTTTCGAGTATAAATTCACGGATGAAGAATTCGCGAAGAAGTTCGGCGATGAAGAAAGGATCGGTAAACTGGCGGCATCCTTTGCTGTACTGGCCATACTGATCAGCTGCCTGGGTTTATTTGGCATGGCATCTTTTATGGCAGAGAGACGCGTAAAAGAAATTGGTGTGCGCAAAGTGCTGGGCGCTTCTGTTTTCAATTTGTGGAAACTGCTCAGCAGGGAATTCGTGATCCTGGTATTCATCTCGCTGCTGATTGCCGTTCCAATATCCTGGTATTATCTGCAGGGCTGGCTTCAGCACTATCCTTATCGAACAACCATGAGCTGGTGGATTTTTATTGCTGCCGGACTTGGTGCGCTTGTGATTACACTGATTACAGTCAGTTTCCAGGCAGTGAAAGCTGCGCTTGCTAATCCGGTTGAATCACTTAGAACTGAATGAGGATGACCCGCCTTCGCTAAAGCTTCGGCGGGCAAGGCCGTTCAGCGTTTCGCGTTTCGCGTTCAGCGTTCCGCGTTCCGCGTTCAGCGTTCCGCGTTACGCGTGAAAAGGTTTGCTAAAAAAATCATCCACTATTGTGTTGAACTCATCGCGGTGTAGTTGTAATGTAGCATGACCCGAATTGGGTACAATCCACAGATAGGCCTTCGGAATATTTTTATATATTCCAACTGTATGCTCCAGCGTGATCAGATCATGATCGCCGCAAATAATTAATGAAGGGCATTTAATTCCTTTCAGATCTTCCAGCGGCACATTGGGCTGCAGCCAGTCGAGCATAAATATTTTCCAGTCATTTTTTTCTTTCAGTGTGGTCCTCGGTTTATTTTTTTCCGATTCATACTGCTTCTGTTCATCCTTCCATGTGGAAGGTGTAAGCGCACCGGAATCGGGTGTCATATTGGCTCCTGTGGAAGCAAGCCTGATCACTTTATCCGGATGGCGTAAAGCCAGCAGCAGGGCATTGATGCCACCATCGCTCCAGCCGATCACATAGGCTGAATCAATATGCATGGCATCGAGCAATGCTGCGAAATCATCAGCCATCATTTCAAAACTCAGGGAATCGTTATTGTCAATCGTTTTTCCATGTGCGCGACTGTCAACCGCAATCACTTTATATTTTTGGGAGAAATAAGGAATATTTTCACGGAAGGCGTTCATACTTCCTCCGTTGCCATGGATCAGCAACAAGGGTCTGCCCTCACCGTATACTTCGGTATACATTTTTATTCCGCGCACACTATAATATTTGCCTGCCGCAGGATTATTTCCGTAAGGAATATTTTTTGTCTGGCCCCATACGGGCGCTATAAAAAACTGAAAAAGGAATAAAAGGAAAAATAATGTTTTCAGATCTGTTGCATTTTACAGGTTAAGAAAATTTTTCATTCACTGCTAAAACTGAAAATCCGGATCACCAGGCAATTTAGGATTTAAATTTACCCGGTCATCCGGAAATGAAAATTTTCAGGATCCGTCTTCACTTTAGAAGATCAGTCTAATATCTTGTTTGCTATCTTATTTACCGGCATTGAACTTATAAGCCAGTGTAATGCTGAATGCGCTGTTATGTGCTGTTTCACCACCCTGTGGGTCTTTTTCAATATTAGTTAACCCGGCCATATACCTGGCACTGATACCAAATCCCATCGGTAAAAAATAGGATGCTCCTATTTCACCAAATAAATCTATGGAGTTATAGTTGTCAGTATCTGATCCACTTTGTCCGCCTCCGGTTGATTTAGCACTTAACAGATAACCGAGGGAAGGTCCCAGATAAAGTGACAAGCCGGTTTCCGGTATATTGTACTTTGGCAAAATGGCAAGCGTTAAATAATTAAGTGACTCGGTGTATGTGATCCCGGTGGTAGGGTCATTTAACTTGGCTCCCATACCATCATAACCCAATTCATTTTCCAGTGAAAAACTTCCGCCCAGTGGCAGGTCATAAAAAACATATCCCTTAAAACCTACTAAAGAAGTAAGGCTGGCCGATACGCCCTGGGATTTAAATGACATATTCGATACATTAATACCCGCACTTACACCGAATGTTCCGGTTTCCTGTGCTTTAAGAGTAGAGAAAGCTGAACAAAAAATGGCAAAGACTACTAACTTTTTCATGTTTGATAGTTTTAGTTAAAAAGGGTTAAACGAACAGTCAATTCGTTGTTTGATTGCCTGTTAACAAGCAATTAACGTGCAACTTAAAAATAAATTTTATAAAAACCTCACTTATTTGAGCCTGAATATCAGGATAATAAGGGTTTTCTCTTAGGGTTTTAATTTACTTGATCAGGGTCAACAGCGGGTGAGGCGTTTGTTAATTACGGTAAGAAGGAGCCATAATTATTAAACCATATTGCCCGATATCACTCTAATGTGTAAACGAAGACTCATGAAAACAGAAAATACCTCCGCAAAAAGATCAACCGGTTTTATGAAATTAAAATTGTTGATCGTGGCTGTAATTTTATCAGCAGGTTTTAGTTCCTGCGTGGTAGCAGCACATCCTTATGGATCGCATTGGGTGCCGGGCCATTATGCCCCCGGATATTACCATGAACACTGGGTACCTGGTCACTGGTCCTGATTCAGCATATCATTGTTTTGATATCTTTTGAAACAGTCAGTTTTCCAAGTGTTTTAGATTTAATTTCTTCAACAGAAACACCCGGCGCCTGTTCTATCAGCAGAAATCCGTCGGGTGTTATATCTAATACGGCGAGTTCTGTCACGATGCGTTTTACACATCGCACACCGGTGAGTGGCAGCGTACATGCAGGAAGTAATTTGGATTCGCCCTTTGGATTTGTATGTTGCATCGCAACAATAATATTTCTTGCACTCGCCACCAGGTCCATCGCTCCTCCCATTCCTTTTACCATTTTACCGGGGATCTTCCAATTGGCGATATCTCCTTTTTCAGAAACTTCCATGGCGCCGAGTACGGTCATGTCCACCTTGCCTGCGCGGATCATTCCGAAACTTTCTGAACTGTCGAAAAAAGCACCGCCGGGTAATATCGTTACGGTTTCTTTTCCTGCGTTGATCAGATCCGGATCCAGCTCTTTTTCATCCGGGTAAGGTCCCATGCCCAGCATTCCATTCTCCGACTGAATCATGATGGAAATTCCGGCCGGAATATAATTGGCCACCAGGGTTGGAATGCCGATGCCCAGGTTGACATACATCCCGTCTCTTAATTCCTGCGCAATCCTTTTTGCAATGCCATATTTGTCGAGTGCCATATTATTTCGATTATCGTGGATCGTTTATCGTGGATCGTTTATCGTGGATCGTTGACCGTTCATTTTCTTCAGTTTTAGGTTTTGGGCTTTGCGCCTTAGGCTTTCGAAGGAACGAATACCATTAAATCTTCTTCGCTGTTCATTAAAAATTGTGCGAGCAGCGGATTAATCTCTGCCAGGGTTTCACAATTCCTGCGATAGAGCTCAAGTGTTTTTTCAAATCCTTCCGTACCTTCACCCAGTTCAATCACTACATTTTCTTCTCCTTCCTCTTTATCTTTCGCATAGTCACGCACATCATCCATGATCAGGTAAGTCGGGTGAAGTGAATACCAGTAGCGTATCGCTTTTTTCCATTGCATTTCACTCAGGGGCAGGTCGCAAAGTATATATAAGAAAACATCTGCCCGGTTCAGGGAAGGATATGGCAGTCCGAAAGGACCCATGGTTTTCAGTACTGGCTGATCGAGATAGAGATTCAGCGATTCATAATAAGCTACATTTTTAATTCTTCCTTTCAGTAACGCACGAATCGTATTCAGTTCTTCCTGCAAACTGATTTCTCTTTTTTCATGAAGTATCGCGTAGTGCATGAGTTGTTCCATGAAAAGAATATGTTCTTCATGCAGTAATGTTTCGAGCGGAATCCCTATTCTGAAAAGAATATCATAGTAAACGGGAATGGAAACAAATCCATTTCCGAAAGAGATGTATAATAATCTTTTCTTCCAGAAACTATTATTTTCCGGAGGCTTACGATCCACAAAAAATTTGCCGATCGTTTTGTTCACACCCATTTCACGTTCGAACTGACCTGCAGATATAAACACTTTATTTGGTTATGGTTATGAGATATGAACTATGAACTATGAACTATGAGATATGAACTATGAACTATGAACTATGGGTTATGAGATATGGGTTATGGGTTATGAGTTCCCGCACGTGCGGGATGGGATATGAGATATAAGATATTATTTAGGAATACAAGTAAAACCTAACCATAACCCATAACCCATATCTCATAACCCATAGTTCATAACCCATAGTTCATAGTTCATATCGTATCGTTCTTTTCTCAATTCGTTTCTCATAATTCCTTCCCTGAAAAATGCGATGAACATAAATACCTGCCACATGAATTTGGTCGGGATCCAGTTCGCCGGGTTCAACGAGTTCCTCCACTTCTGCAATGGTAATATCTCCTGCTTTAGCCATAGAGGTTGAAAAATTCCTGGTCGTTTTTCTGAATACCAGGTTACCGGCACGATCACCTTTCCAGGCTTTCACGATGGCATAGTCTGCGTGCAACGCGAGTTCCATCAGATGCATTTTATGATTAAATTCCCTGATTTCTTTTCCGGTGGCGATTTCTGTTCCGTAACCTGCCGGTGTAAAAAAAGCAGGAATGCCCATGGCGGCCATTTGTATTCTCGTGGCAAGTGTGCCCTGTGGAACCAGGTCTACTTCCAGTTCACCATGCAATAACTGTCGCTCGAATTCCGCATTTTCTCCCACGTAGGAGCTGATCATTTTTTTGATCTGTCTCGTCTTCAGCAAAAATCCAAGACCGAAATCATCCACGCCGGCATTATTGGAAATACAGGTGAGGTCTTTTACACCTGTCTGTACGAGTGCTGCGATACTATTTTCCGGAATACCACATAAACCAAATCCGCCCAGCATGATGGCAGCGCCATCCGGAATGTCTTTAACAGCATCCAGGGCGCTTTGGAATACTTTATTCATAGCATGAAGTTATGAAAGGCAGCTCATTTTATTTTAATGGGAACCGGCCTTACGGAAGGCTTCGGAGCATACAATTCTGTCTTGTGCTGATTGGCATATGCAGCGAGGCTGTCGAATAACATCTTATTCAGGTCTGGTCTGGATTCGTAGAAACTAAGGCTTGTTTTAAATTCCTCCCGGCTAATTTTATGTAATAGAAAAACGCTATCCATCAGCTCATTGTTGGCTTTTCTTTTATCGCGTTTCAGCGTATCCCTGGTTATATATTGATCCGAGTATACGCCCGCAATGATTACATCCTTCAGGATTTTTTGCATGGAATCCGGCGGAATAATATTTTTCGGAATACTCGACCGGTCGGTACAGGCGGCCAGGCTGGCGACCATATAAAAGATGATCAGGCGCTTCACTGAAGGTCCTGTTTATATTGGTTCAGATTCGAAACATCGATCCTTGAAAGAATATCGAGTGCACGGCTTTTTTCATCGGGCGTTCCATGTTTAAAAACATTCCCGATCTCGGCTCCTTTTCCCTGGAAAAAAAACTGCATGAACATGATGTTCGGGAATTCGTTGTTGATACTGTTCATGGTGGTCAGCGTACTCATCACTGCAACCCTTGCGTCGGCTTCATGGTCGAACATCTGATCCAGTCCCTGCCGGTAATAATTATACATCGCATCGTGAATGGGATTGTATTTTGGATTGGTCAGGTTTTCCACGAGCCAGTAACGGTTCCTTAAACCATCGAAGGGTTTCCATCCGTTGAGAGAACTGGCTTCGGGGGCGTTGTTTACAATATTCTGCGCCTGCTGAAAATATGGATCGCCTCCTCTGAGTCCGTATGAATCGAAGTTTAGTCCCAGGATGATATAGGCGTAATAAGCAATCACCGCTGTCAGGTTAGCTGTCAGCGGGTCTGTACCACCTACGCGGTTCTCATTGAAGTCGAGCGTCTGGTACTGAACATATTTGAATGCAAAGTTATCATCCATATAATTCATCAGCGGGCTCTGATAAGAAGTATTGAAAATCGGCCGCCCCGTTTGAATCGTCAATGAAGCAGTATAGGTATTGTTATCTGTTGCCGCACTCAGGTTCACCAAAAAATTACACTGGATTTTTTCATTGTTGGCAAAAGACACATTGGTCCATTTCCTTCCGT
>DATHNR010000457.1:0-8802 GCA_035485835.1 Puia sp. | reverse complement strand
AAGAATATTCTTAATGAACCCGCCGAAGCGGTCACCGATTTCGATCGGCCTATATATCTCATTTGCATGCAGCATTCCTTTATGCTTATTGTTGATGATAACTTCATAGCCAATATCCGTTTTACGATACACCAGGAGCTCTACTTCTTCTTTTTCCTTTACTGTCAGTATTTCATTCGATAAATATCGTTCCAGTTTTTCAGTCGCCGCAATACGTCCCGTTTGTTCATCCATTACAATTTTAACCAGGTATTCCCCCATGGGTTGCATAAAACTGATCATGCCTGATTTTGGAATGAAAAGATCCTTCATAAGTCCCCAGTCCAGGAATGCGCCGTGAGGCGTAATGCTTACAGCTTTTAGTTTAACGATATCACCCAAAACTCCATATGGTTTTTGTGTTGTCGCAATGGGTCTGCCCTCTCCGTCGTGATAAAGAAAAACATTGATTTCATCACCGGTTTTTGTACCAGGAGGAACAAATCGTTTGGGCATAAGTATTCCTTCTTCACCATTATCCATGAAGACGCCCATATCTTTTACTTTAATAACTTTAAGCAGATTATATTCACCCATCCTTACCATAGCAACCTATTAAATATGAAACAAAGATACAGATACCTGATTGCCATATTTTTCTTTGCTTCCTGTTCAACAAAACCAACCCTGTTTGAACAGCTGTCGTATTTTAAAAAACCTGTCAATTATCCGGTATTAGTTCATGATTCAACTGCTATTTTTTTCGATTCACTCAAAAACGAATCTGTGAGATGGAAAAAAGCGGACGTTTTCAATCCCGCTGCCATCGTGAGAAACGATTCTGTGTATGTATTATCAAGATGCGAAGATAATCCGGCAGCCATGCTTGGCGGCAGGACTTCCCGTATCGGAATTTCTGTTAGCCTGGACGGCATTCATTTTAATTCATTTAATGAACCGGTTCTCTATCCTTCTAAAGATGGATTTCAACAATTTGATTATCCCGGTGGATGTGAAGATCCGCGGATAGTGCAAACGGAAGATGGTTTATATATTCTTGCTTATACTTCCTGGAATTATAAGGTTCCCCGTTTATCTATCGCATTTTCTAAAGATCTTTTTCATTGGGAGAAAAAAGGACCGGCATTTGCAAAAGCATATAACCATCGTTTTTTGGATTCTGCAAGTAAATCAGCCTCCATGATTACAAGAATGGAAGGAGATAAAATAGTACTGGCCAAAATTGGTGGCAGGTACTGGATGTATTGGGGAGAATATTTCGTAAACCTGGCATGGTCAGAAAACTTATATGACTGGTATCCCATGGTAGATACGGCAGGGTTTCTTAAAAAAATCATGCAAACGAGGCCAAACCATTTTGATAGTGACCTGGATGAATGCGGGCCACCCGCATTAATGACTGACAGGGGTATTATGCTGATATATAACGGCAAAAATGCGAATGGGAAAGACGCGGATCTTTCATTACCCAGGGGAACTTATTCCATTGGAAGGGTATTTTTTGATCCGAAGGATCTTGTAACGATCCTGATCAGGTCGGATGAACCATTTCTGAAACCCACACTACCACATGAAATCAGCGGACAATATACTGCAGGAACTACTTTTGCCGAAGGATTGGTATTTTATAAAGAAAAATGGTTTCTATATTACGGAACGGCTGATTCATTTGTTGGCGTTGCCGTTTCACAATTTAAATCAGAACCATAATAATAATTCTATGACCACTTCTCCATTAATCGATCTGAGTCATACAATAGAAAATGGATTGATTACGTATAAGGGTTTGCCTGCTCCTGTGATTTGCGATTATCTGAGTCGTGAAGATTCGAAAAAATTTTATGCTGAAGGAACAAGTTTTCAAATCGGAAAAATCGAGATGGTAAGCAATACAGGTACCTATATTGATTGCCCCTTTCACAGATATGAAAATGGAAATGATCTTAATAACACCCCATTGGAACATTTTGCCGAATTAAAAGGGTTGATTATTCGAAAACCTTTTCAGGAAAATATCGCTTTAGATGCAGATTTTTTCAGAAACCTGGAGATTGAAGGGAAAGCTTTGCTCATTCAAACGGGATGGGATGTACATTGGAACACAGAAAAATATTATAATAATCATCCATTCCTGACTGAGAATGCTGCTCTAGTATTAAAAGAGAAGAAAGTGCGGCTTGTAGGTATCGATTCTCATAATATTGACGATACGAGAACGAACATGAGACCAGTTCACACTATTTTGCTTGGAAACGGTATACTGATTGTAGAGCACCTGTGTAATCTTTCTGCTATTCCTGATGAAAATTTTATTTTTAATGCAATACCACCTAAATTTAAGGGTGTAGGGACTTTTCCTGTTCGTGCGATGGCCAGATTGCACAGGAACCCTTAATAAAATTATATGGTAAGGTCTGTTATTACTGGCTCAGGTTCCTATATACCTCCTTTTGTACAAACCAATCAGGATTTTGCACAGCATGAATTTTTTACCTCTGAAGGTTTACCTCTTCCTGTGGATCCTACTGAAGTCGTCAACAAGTTTAAAAAGATTACGGGAATAGAAGAGAGAAGATATACTACTGATGATCTGAACGCTTCCAACATCGGATATGAAGCAGCTAAATTAGCAATCAAAGACAGCTCTGTTGATCCTGAAACACTGGATCAGATCATAGTAGCCCATAATTTTGGGAATGTTTTAAAAGATACGATTCAAACCGCAGCTGTGCCTTCCCTCGCCAGTCAATTAAAACATTTGCTGGGTATTCGAAATCCGAATTGTATTGCTTATGATATCTTATTCGGTTGTCCCGGCTGGTTGCAGGGACTTATTCAGGCCGATGCTTTTTTTAAAGCAGGTATGGCAAATAAGGTACTCGTTATTGGAACAGAAACGCTGAGCAGGGTAATTGATATGTATGACCGTGATAGCATGATATTCAGTGATGGAGCGGGGGCGGTCGTACTGGAGAAAAAAGATGGAGATATAAATTCTCCCGGAATACTATCTTATATGGCCCAAACGCATAGTGTGGATGAATTCGATTATATCAATATGGGCGTTTCAAATTATCCTCATAGTAATCCCCGAATCCGTTATTTAAAAATGAAAGGGAAAAAGGTTTATGAATATGCATTAAAACATGTTCCTGAAGCCATGAAAGCCTGTATTGACAAATCAGGACAATCCATTCATTCTATAAAAAAAATATTCATTCACCAGGCGAATGAAAAAATGGATGAAGCGATCATAAAAAAATTATTCCTTTTATATGGTGTTGAGATTCCACCATTAAATATCATGCCCATGAGCATCGGATGGCTTGGTAATAGTTCGGTTGCAACAATACCGACCCTGCTGGACATGGTTCGAAAACACCAGTTTCCAGAACATATCTTAGATCCCGGAGATATTATACTGTTCGCTTCTGTAGGCGCGGGTATGAATATTAACGCGGTTTGTTATAGATGTTAACGCTTAACGCGGAACGCTTAACGCGGAACGGTCATCGATGTGGAAACAAAATGATAAATACCAGAACCAGTCTGCAAAACAACATAATTTCCCTCCTTACCATTAATAGTAATTTCTTTTAGTTCTGATAATTGTTTACCACTCTCGGTTATGGATTCAGCTGCTGATGCAGGAATATAAATCACAGCTTTTGTATTGGCAGGAATTTCAGCATCCATTATAAATTTTCCTTCGGTTGTTTTCCAGTGCGCACTTAATTTTCCGTAACCTGTTTCCAGATCCGCATTCGCATAAGTCAGGTTTCCACCCGGATGCGGACGGATACTGATTTTTTTATATCCTGCAGCCTCGCCGTAGTTGTCAATACCTGTTATATTCCGATACATCCAGTCACCAATTGCTCCATATGCGTAATGATTGAAAGAATTCATTCCCGGTGTTTGAAAACTGCTATCAGGTTTTTGTCCGTCCCATCTTTCCCAGATCGTAGTAGCCCCCATTTTTACCGGGTACAGCCAGGAAGGATAAGTATCCTGCAATAACAATTGATATGCGACAGAATCATAACCGAAACGACTCAGAACATGACACAGATAGGGCGTTCCAAGGAATCCTGTTGTAAGATGATTGTCATAGTCCTTGATATTCTGTGCTAATCTTTGTGCTGCCTGCGCTCTTAAGTTTTCCGGCAGCATATCAAATTGAAGTGCCAGTACATAAGCCGTCTGTGTACCGGAAACCAGTCTGCCTGAAGGCGTTACATATTCTTTCAAAAACGCTTCTTTTATATGCTGCAACAAATCCGAATACTTCTGTACATCCTCTGGTTTGTTTAAAATCTTTGCTGAATTAACCAATAGCTGAGTGGAATAAGCAAAGAAACATTGTGCAATCAGGTATTTGTCTGTAACGGCGGACCTTCCATCATTATCATCTGCAGGCCTATAGAAAAGCCAGTCCCCAAAATGAAATCCGGTATTCCATAAGTAATCTTTACTATGCGTTTGCATGAATCCCACCCAGGCTTTCATACTTGGATATTGATCTTCCAGAATTTTTGGATCACCATATACCAGCCACATGTTCCATGGAATGATTGTAGATGCGTCGGCCCAACCGGTAGAACCTCCTGCAAAAGGTCCCAATACATTTGGTATTACAAAAGGAACCATGCCATTTTCTGACTGATCCGCCGCGAGATCTTTCAGCCATTTGGAAAAGAAATTATGGACTCCCATGTTGTAACCGGCTGTCCTCGAAAAAGCCTGCGCATCGCCTGTCCAGCCCAATCTTTCATCACGTTGCGGGCAATCGGTAGGAACATCAAGGAAATTTCCTTTCTGTCCCCACTGAATATTATGCTGCAGTTGATTGAGCATCGGATTGGAACATTCAAACTGTCCGGTCTTTTCCATATCTGAATAAAGAGTTACTGCATCGATATATATATTATTAGTTTTTGGTCCGGTACCGAAATCAATAACATCCCTTTGCTTTCTATCAATACTATCTATTCTAATCTCACCTTTAAATCCTTTGATCCGGATATACCTGAATCCATGAAAAGTAAAATGCGGCCAAAATGCTCCTTCGTCATCTTTCAGTATATAAATATTTTCTGATTTTGCCGCCCTTAAATTATCGGTATAAAAATTACCTTCCTTATCAAGAACTTCTGCATGATCGATCGTAATTGTATCTCCCGGTTTTCCTGTTACAACTAATCTTTCCCACCCAACGAGATTCTGTCCAAAATCTACAACCTGTTCTCCTTTGGGAGTTCTAAAAACGCGGACGGGTCGAAAAGTCTCATGCATCGTGACGGACTCATTATAAGTAGCAATCAAATTGTTCTCAGGATATTCCTTTTCAATTACTTTCTGCCATGACTGATCATTATAACCAACATCATTCCAGCCTGTCATTTCCTTTCGTGCATCGTAAGTTTCTCCATTATATATTTCCGAACTTCGTATAGGTCCCTGGTCCGATGTTTTCCAGTTGCCATCAGAAATAATTATTTCTCTGTTGCCATCCACGTAAATTATTTCCAATTGTTCCAGGACGCCGATCTTTTTGCCATAAACATTTTTATTATTATTCCATGCAAGGCTCGTCCTGTACCACCCGCTTCCGACATCAACGCCCATCGCATTTTTTCCCGTTTTCACAAACTTCGTAACATCATAAACCTGGTATTGAAGGCGCTTATTATAACTTGTCCATCCCGGAGTCAGAAACGCATCTCCCAATTTCTGTCCATTAATATAAGCCTCATACATACCATGTGTGGTAATAAAAACTGTCGCAGAAATTATTTTCTTCTGTGAAATAAATTCCTTTCTGAATAAGAGAGCCGGGCCATTTACAGTATCTGCATCGCTCATAGATTCAATCCATTTAGCCTTCCAGTCTGAGGCCTGCAATAGTCCCATTTGCCAGTAAGCTTTTTCACTCCAGCCGGATACTCCTCCTTTGTTATCCCAAACTCTTACCTGCCAGTAGTAAGCAGTTCCGGATTCCAATGGTTTGCCGGTATATGAAACGAAAATAGATTGGGAATTCATTACTTTCCAGCTGCCCAATTGATCTCCTTTTCCTGATTTCAATCCGACCCTGATTTCATAACCAGTCTGTTCCAGGATTCGCTGATCGGATACCAGCTGCCAGCTAAATCTAGGATTAAGAACATCCACACCCAATGGGTTTATTCTGCCTTCACAGCGAAGATTTCTGATCGAAACCTGGGAAAAACCAAATTGAAACAATAGAATTACCGCAATTACGAGGCTTAAAGATCTTTTCATGAAAACCATTTAATATATTTCAAACATTATGTTTACATGTTATATGAGATCGTTTTCGAAGGTCCTTTCGATTTTCGGGGTCGCTCTTGTATTAAAGAAAATTACTAATAGTTAAATATTACATTATATAGTCTCTCATTTTTGAACCCGTTATCAAGTTAAACTGTTTCTTCGATTTTTAAGTAAATACATAAGGTATAATGAAACCCGAAGCTAAATTCACATCATTTCAGAATGACATGATTGAATTAACATACCACGTCAATGTAAATTCACAGAAAATTTGCAGATAAATAATTTTCAGGTAATAAGCACCGAGTATATTTGTAGTGTGGTTCTTAATATTAAAACTTATCTATATGCCAAAATTCATTACCTCCATCAGACTTCAGGAAGCCAATGAAAGAGACTATGCCATATTATCCCGGGAAATGAAAAAAAATTCTTTCAACCCTGTTAGTGAAAATAAATTAAATGACTCCGGTCAACTTATATCTTCCGTTGTTTTTAATACTACAAGCAACAAAAGTTTACTTGATACTACAACTGAGGTTTCACTTGCTGCAGCTACCACCGGAAAAAAATATTCCTTTACAGTTATAAAAGAAAGAGCGAAACTGGATGCGTAATTAATGCGCATCATACTCCAACGTGTTTCCGAAATAATGCGTTTGCCATAAATCATAGCGCTTAAACTGGTAGGGTAATTTCTTTTTAAATTCATCCCAGTTTCTGGCAGACTTCGGGCTCCATACCACTTCGCTTAATGCATCCATTCTTGGAAAGATCATGTATTCAATTTTAGAGGGATTGGTCATGTATTCTGTCCAGGTATTTGCCTGTGCACCGAGAATATAACGGCCATCGTCTGCCGATAATTCAGCCGGAATGGGTTCGTATTTATATACTTTTTCTAAAGGAAGATATCCCCCGATAACGAGGGAATCATCGTGTTTTGACTGGGAATAATCAAAGTAAACATATGTGGTGGGTGTCATGATCACGGTATGTTTTTGTTTTGCCGCTTCAATCCCGCCTTTTTCCCCACGCCAGCTCATTACCACAGCATTGGGAGCAAGGCCGCCTTCCAGGATTTCATCCCATCCGATCAGTGTTTTGCCCTTACTATTGATATATTTTTCCATACGCTGTATGAAATAACTCTGTAATTCGTGTTCGTCCTTGAGTCCGAGATCATGAATTCGTTTCTGACAAAGCGGACATCTTTTCCAGTTTGTTTTTGGGCATTCATCACCTCCCACATGAATATATTTTGATGGAAAGAGGGGGGATACTTCATCAATTACATCCTGAAGAAATTGGAATACGCTGTCATTGCCTGCACAGAAAACGTCGCTTGCAACACCCCATTGTTCATAAACGATTTTACCTTTAGCCTTTCTGCCAACATCAGAAAGCAGACTATCCGGAATATTTGTTTTTTCATCAGGGAAACAACTGAGCCAGGGATAAGCTGCGATTGCCGCACTACCATGCCCGGGCATTTCAATTTCAGGTATGATAGTGATATACCTCGTGGAAGCATAAGCCACTACTTCTTTTATTTGATCCTGAGTGTAAAATCCGCCATAATATATATTATCATTAGCTCTCCATGGTCTTTTGCCAATCACCGTTCCATAGCGCCATGCACCTACTTCTGTGAGGCGCGGATACTTTTTGATTTCAATTCGCCAGCCCTGATCTTCAGTAAGATGCCAGTGGAACTCATTCATCTTGTGCATGGCGAGATAATCAATAAATTTTTTCACAAATGATACCGGCATAAAATGTCGGCCCACGTCAAGCATCATACCACGGTATGCAAATCGTGGTTTATCATTGATCTCAACATAGGGAATGGATAGTTTTTTTGTGCCATCAGGCAAGGGAAGCAATTGAATGAGAGATTGAATACCATAAAAAACGCCGGTTTCATTATCACCTCCGATATAAATTCCTTTTTGGTCAACCGACAAATTATATGCACCCGGAATCGAATCGTCCAATCTTTCAAAATTCAGGGTTATGTTATTACTACCCTTTGCTGTTGTAGTTGTTTCCAAGCTGAAGCCATAAAATTCTTTCAAATAGTCGTTAAAGAACTGTACAGAGTTTTCGAGCCCGCTTCCTTCCAATACAATTTTAGTAGAGGGGCTAATATTGAAATCAGCCATTATCCGGGGCATTTTAACAGAAGCGGGTTGTGGAATAATATTAACCTGGCCAATAGCAGAAAAACTGCAGAGCAAAAGAGCCATGAGGCAACATTTCATTGCAATCGTATTTAATTAATACAAACATATTATTTTCCTGCTTAGCAAAGGCACAATATTTGTAATTTAGTACGGGCCTTCATTTAATTATAAACTTTCCTTATTTGCAATCCAATATGAGATATACCTGGCCGGGGATACCTGAATTGTCACTGGATTTTATTTTCAATTTTCTAAGAACTCAAAAACCGATCGATGAAATATCTGCTCATTGTATGTTTATCGTTTATTGGGATTAATT
>DATHNR010000456.1:0-4257 GCA_035485835.1 Puia sp. | reverse complement strand
GAAATGAAAAGTGTTACAACCGAAAACAAAATATGGCTGGAAGGTGATTTTCAGCGGGAAAATATTTTTTGGGTATGGTGGGTTCTTTCGCATTCAAATCAAATTATACTGGCTTCCGTTAATTCAGAAAAAATTATAGACTCAGCAGATCGTCATCTGTTTAGATTTATGATTGATAAAATGGAAATTTATCCCGTTGATATTAAAGAGTAAATGAAAAATATATCTTACTGTTTGTGAAATGGACAATGTTCATAACATATTAATGCATCAAAAAACAACGACATTCCAGGGCTTAAATTTCATTGTAAAGCCATATTAAAATTTAAATCTATAAATGCGGGTCAAATATTCAGTTCTTTTTCCGAATTTTCTCTTCTACTCAATAGTTACTCTTGCGCAGGATACATTATCTGCTAACGCGCAGCGCATTTTTAATCAATTTTATCCCTTTACAAAAAAGACGGTTTTGATTGAAAACCGCACGGAAAACTATACCGACATGTCTGCCGGCTTCGTTATAAAACTAAAACAGAAATATTTTCTGGTTACAGCTTATCATGTTTTATCCGGGAATATAGCTGCAGATACTTTATTATCTGTTTCATCGGGCGATAAAAAAATAAAAAGTATTCTTGTCTTTTTTCACACCAAAGCTGACTCATCATCTGCGATTACACTTCCTCTCTATCGAAACGGGAAACGATTATTTATATCAGTTCCTCATGAGGCTTTTAAATTTCACTCGAATAGGGAAGTGGCAGATATTGCGTTTCTGCCCTTAAATAATTTGCGTTCTGACATTCTCATCGATACGGTTTCCATCCCGCAGAAAACCTTGGCTCTTGAGCCAGATGATAGTATTTCTATTTGGGGCTTCAGCAGGGGCCGTACGTCAGGCAACCACCAATGCATTGTCGATTTTGTGTCCGGGCTGAGATATTTTGGTAATGCTGTATATATAATATTTAAGGAAACGGAAATAATGGGCGGGGATTCGGGAGCTCCATGTTATATCCACAACGGCGAGACAGCTGCCTTTATTGGTATGCTTGTGAATTCCACCCTTGATCACACATCAGGTGTGATTATTTCAAATATTCTTATCAATAAGTGTATAAAAATTATCGGTTTGTGATTCTTTATACAAATAGCGAATTCTTCTTACTGTCAGGAATCGCTTAGGGGAGACAGGATGTTTTTTCTATCCTTTAATTCGCTAATTAACTGCGGAGAAGAATCCTTATCGTTTTTAAAACAGGAATCAATAAAAATTACCGCATTCCTTGCTTTTTCCATTTTATTCTCCATGATGTAAAAGTCTATGATTTTCGATAAGGAGAAAAACTGCCTTCTCTGCAAAAGCAGGTCTGCGGCATTCTCATAATTTGAATACTCATCCAGTAGGGGGAAAGCAATTTTAAAGAGGTTATCCGGAATTTCTTCAAATACCTGGATATTGTCCTGTTTTGCCAGGTTATAGCGGTAATGCCCGAATTTCGTTTTCCATTCCTTTAAATTATGATGGTAAAAGTTCATAACTATATCTGTCCTTGGCGATTTACCATATCTGAGGTTATGCCATTTTATATAATTCAAAACCCGCACGGAAATATTGATCCAGAAACCACACACTTCATCTCCCCTATTGTATTTGCTTTTTGATATCCATATTTCCTGCGAAAAATCGCCCACTTTCCTTTTGAATGTAAATTCAGATTTTACGTATCTAAAATCATATTTAGCTAAAAATGGCTCGATATATTCTTCAAACAGCTTTTGAATTCTGACACCAGGGGGAAGTTCTGCGTGGAGCTTTCGTGGTTTCTTATTCTTATTGTAGTTGAACATGGATACCTAAATATATCAAGTTAATCAGCTTTTTCATGGGATGCATGTTTTGTTAATCCATCAGGGATCGAAGCGGTCCCGCATGTGGCAGGACGGGATGCACAGTGTAGAGCCCGGGCCGCTTGAGACGGCAACTTTCATTTGCCCCTTCTACTCATGGTTAATGTTACACGGCTCTTTTACTTTATCTTCCCTGCCTCAATTCCCCCACATGATTCCAGCCGGTCCTTTATTTCATAAGCCCAAATCCATTATCGCTGCAAGAAACATCCTCTATGCATCCCTTTTCCTGGGATTTCTCGGCTTGCTGATCAGGGAATACAGTATTATTTTGCCCGATCCCTTACATATCCGCACGCTTATATCCAATCTGATCATTCTCCTGCTCCTTTTTATCGCCGTCCGGTATATCGGTTATGGGAAAAAATGGGCCCGGGCCCTGTTCCTGATTCTTTTTATTATCAATGTCGCCGCTTCTCCCTTTTATGTGCCTTTTATTTTCAAAACAAGCCTGGTGCTTGGGTTTCTGTTTATTCTTCAGATTCTTTTGCAGATTCTGGCGCTTCGATACGTATACAGTAAAACGAGTAACGAATGGTTTAATAGTTTTGCCAGCTAATGGCATCCATAAAATACATTTTGTTATTTTTCTTTACGACCCTTTCATCCTTTTGTTTTGGTCAAAATAATTGCAATTACTTACCAGTTACTGCAAAAATACTTTCGAACGAAAATCTAGATTCATTCTTAATTAAAATTAAACAGGAAGACTTTGAAGTGAGCCACGATAAAAAAGATATTCCTGATTTTATCAAAAAAGCTCTTGACTGCTGGACGGGCGGTTTTTCAATGGCTAATCCCAAAGAATCATATAATGCGACTGATGTTCGTGACGACAGCATTCCGGACAGACAACTGCTTTTCCTCGCGATTAACAAAGAAATATTCTTAATGTCCTATTTGATGGGTGGTACTGGAGAACAAGGCCATATACTTATTGTAGAGTTTCATGATGTCCAGATAATGGATGTCTGGACCGGAGTATCCTCCCAAAACCTGCATTCCAAAATTCAGGTTCTTAACTATATAAAAGCACATCGAAACAAACAATGGGGACTCAACACAAACGTAATATACTTTTAAACGAAGTATATGCTACTACCAAGTGAAATTCATTTGTCATAATTTAGGTTATGCTAATCCGTCATGGATCGAAACGGCATCCTCCCGCGCTACGCGGGAGATACAGCGTTGAGCCTGGCCACGCCTCTGGCGTGGGACGGCATGCAACTCAAAAACACTCGAAAAAGTACGCATTTTGCGTATTTTCGTTTTAATTCTTTTCTTCAGTTTATGGAATGGGATCGTGCATGCATCTTAGCTGTCTTAGAAGCAAAATCATGAGAAAGGGATTTTATGTAATCATCATCCTGGCTATCCCTGTTATTTTCTCCTCTGCCTGCAAAAACAATGAAAAATATCCCTATGCAATCAGGGATTTCAAATCTGGATACAGGCCCTATTTAGAAGAGGCCGTTTCAAAGAATCTCGTCGGATATGATTCCTGCATACGTTTTATTAAAGAAAAATTATCAGATGAAGAGCTGTTGAAACTGAGCAATTCCGAGCATCCCACGCTGCGCGCGGTGGCTCTGGAAGAATTAGTATATAGAAAATCAGTCGATCAGTTCAACGTCATTAAAAATCACCTGGACGATACGGCCATTGTGGTGAAGGATAATGGTGAATTCGGTGTACAATTCGCGACGGTAACCGACAACATGATCATGGAGACGGACTTCAGGGATTCCGCCGAAATGCAAAAGGTCATTGAACTTGTTATAGCGGAACATTCATACCTGAGCTCGGCCTATTCCATATTGAGGAATTTAAAGAGCAGTAACGGATACTATCCGGTTATTCTGGAAATGACAAAGCGGGAAAGGCCATATGGAGAAACATCAAAAGCCCTTTTTGCACTCGCCTCTTATAAAAAGGAATCTGACATTCCCTATATCAGAAAAAAACTTTCGAATAGTCTTTTATTAGAGGGGTCATTTGGTTTGATACAGGTTTTCCCGGACAGCAACTATATTCCCCTGTTGGAAAAATATGCCAGACGCCTGTACGGGACCATTTATTCTAGACCTTACCAGGAAATTTTCGAAAACCAGCAGGAAGCCCTGCAATTTATCAAAGCGGTGGCCGGTTATAAAAATAAGAGAAGCGCCGATATGCTTGCGGGTTTTCTTCACCGGAGTTCTGTTTTAGAATTGCGAGATACGATCATATTCAGAAATGGTATCAATGACGCCATTTTAGCCAACCCCTGTCCTGAATACTTACCCATGATAAAGGAATTATCCGGTTATATTTTAAAAAAGAAAAAAGATTCCATTGAATACT
>DATHNR010000455.1:0-5776 GCA_035485835.1 Puia sp. | reverse complement strand
GCATTTGGTCCCATTCTTACCCTGGATAAATTACCAAAAAATGATGTTTTATTAAAAGCAATCCGTGATCTCGGATGCGATGGAATATTTACTGTGGCACTTGTTGACCAGGAATCAAAGACGCATTATGTTCCGGGTAACAGTGCATCTGTAGGTTTTGTTCCATATGCAGGCTATGGATATTATTATAGCGGATATTATGCTTACAGTCCGACTTTTTATTCTCCCGGTTATTATGAAACAGATAAAACCTATTTTATAGAAAGCAACCTTTTCAATGCAGTTACAGAAAAACTGCTGATATCAATGCAGTCCAAAGTAGTTAATCCACCGACTGCAATGAAAGCGAGTAAACAATATACCCAGATGCTGGTTACAGAGCTCCAGGCACAGGGATTTATGAAGGATTAGAAATTATTCAATTATTCCTGAAAAGTCATCGGGATATGGATTTCAAGTTTACATCCAATTCCGGGTTTGGTTTCAAAACCCACTTTCCCGTTAAATGATTCCACACGGTTGATAATATTAACGATGCCAACCCCGCTTTTCTTCATCCCTACTTCGAATCCAATACCATTATCATCGATCAATACATGAACCTGACCATTACTGGCAAACATTTTTATTTGAACCCGGGAAGCAGAAGCGTGTTTATAAACATTATTGAGTTGTTCCTGAATAACTCTGTAAATATTTAACTTCAAATCATTTAATAGTTCCGGTTTATCTGGCAAATCATATTCAAAAGTTATCTTGAAGCCGATGCCTTCTTCCATGATTTTGATCAGGGATTGAATCTGAGATTTTAAATCAAAACCTTTCAGCGGAGTGACATGCTTCCTTCCCAGAATGCGTAATTCAAGAATAGTTGCGTCGATCAGTCGCAAGGTTTTGTCAACAAATTCTTTTTTACCTGCGGGTGTTAATCTAGCCGTGCTCAGGACCATCCTGGCGCTCGCCAGCAGCTGATTCACATTGTCATGCAATTCTCTGCCAATAATATTGCGTTCCCTCTCCTGTGCCTTGATGACTGCCCGTGTTATTTTTCTCTGTTCCTGTACCTGGAGATCCATTCTTTCCCGCTCCATCTCCCTTTGAAGTTTGCGCATCTCAGTAACATCCCTCACAATGGCCATTACACTGTCTTCACCGAATTTCTTCACATTTGCTTCTGTTTCGACTATAGTCCCATCTTTACGAACCATTAGCCTGTCGCTCATAAAATGCTTACCCTTCATCACTAAATCATTCCTGATTGGTTTTTCAACAAGTTGTTTTGGGCAAACAAGAGATACAATATTCATCTTGAGCAGCTCTCTCTTGGTATATCCGAATAATTTACAGAAACTGCCGTTTACGTCTGTAAAATTACCGTCGTAGTCAGTCACCAGGATTGGATCAGATGCCTGTTCAAAAAGAGAACGGTATTTTTTATCGCTTTCCCTGATCTCCCGCTGCGCCTTTTCTCTGGCAGTAAGATCCATTCCTGCTCCCAACAGACATGGTCTTCCTTCATAAATCACGGAAATACCATTCAGGTGGAAGAGCAAATGCCTTCCATTTTTAGTACAAATTTCCACTTCAATTTCATTATATCCTTCCTTGTAAACTTTTTTGGTAGCAGCAATAATCTGTTCATGATCCTCTTTGTCGAAGAAATCCAGTGGAATCATATTTTCAATCTCTTCTCCGCTATAGCCTGTTATGGTTTCAAGATTTTTATTCCAGCGAAGGAATTTATTACTCTGATCCGTCAGATAAAAAATCCCTGGCAAACAGTTAACAATCAACTCGGAAATTTCCCTTTCTTTGATCAGTTGGTCTTTTATTGAAAGTTTATTAGTCCCGTTAGATGATGGAATTTTATTGAGAGGGTTTTTTGAACTGGAATTAGGCCTGCTATTCATTGCTTGCATTTAGATGGTATTTTTCATTCACAATGTTCTTTGGGTACTTCAAAATTCGACAGAATACAGGATTATGCTTTGAAATGTCAATTTGACGTATAAATAAGATCTTTTTATTTCGGGGTGCAAAATTAGATTATTAAATCATAATATTTATATAAAACTTGATTAAAATTAACTTTTGACTCCCTAAAATGCATGCGATTACAATGTGACACATTTAACAAGCTGATTACGAACATCATTCAACCCCTTCCCGTAGGGTCTCAATACCTTCAATGAAAATTTTAATTGATTTTAAAATATAAGTCCTGCTGGCCCGTCTACCCTTTTATAATATGTGGCAGGCTGAAACGATACCATTCCAGATGACCGGTTCAAATGCAAATTCCATATCGGCCGTAGTGAAAGCCTATAGCAGACGCTTGATGGGATTTATTCGCAAAAGGGTAACGAATGAAGCCGATGCGGAAGACATTCTGCAGGACGTCTTCTACCAGCTTTTGGGTAATAAAGAGCCCATCGACCAGATCACTGCCTGGCTTTTTACAGTAGCAAGGAATAAAATCATTGATCGCAACCGGAAAAAAAAGCCATTAGAGCTGGATGGTGTTTTTTCTGAAATGGATGACGATGTAATGGGTGACTGGGTAGATCTTATCATGGATGATTCTTCCAATCCGGAGACCATTTACCTTAGAAACCTTTTCCAGGAAACTCTGAAAGAATCTTTGGACGAATTACCTGAAGAACAAAAACAGGCATTTATTCTGAATGAATTGGAAGGAATTCCATTCAGGCAAATATCTGAAGAAACGGGTATACCGGTGAATACTTTGATTTCAAGAAAAAGATACGCAGTACTTCATCTCCGAATGAAACTTACAGATCTGCACGAAGCATTAAAAAACTATTAAAATAAAACAAAATGAGACGCTCAAGATTTCCCCGATTTCTCCTTTTTCTATTATTCATTTTTGCCTTCATCGTTCCATTGAGCTTCATCATCATGGCACTTTGGAATAATATCCTGGTTGCTGTTTTGCATGTGTCTGTTATAAATTTCTGGCAGGCATTAGGTCTTTTTGCCCTATCCAGGATTTTGTTTGGCGGATTTCCAGGAAGACCCGGATGGGCTGGTCATGGCCGCCGCAGGCGTGAAATGGAAGAAATGAGAAATAAATGGTTTAATTTATCCCCTGAAGAGAGAAAAAATTTTAAGCAGAATTTGAGAAGCCGGTGCGGGGGTGAACAAACAACCCCCAGGCCTGAGGCCACCGGTTCAGAAACAAGTCAATGATGGTATTTAGAAAACGGATAAAAATACTTGCCCTGTTAAGCAAATCTTTCGAAGGATTCCGTAGAAATGATCCATTGAGGATGGCAGGGGCCACAGCATTTTTCACCACTTTTGCATTGCCGGCAATTTTAATAATACTTATTCAGGTTTTTGGGCTTTTTCTTAGCCCCCGGTTTATGAGCAGGCAGATATTCCGTAATCTCGGCGAAATTGTCGGCAGGAATACAGCAGGAGAATTACACAGAACATTATTCAATGTGCATAATCTGTTCAGAAACTGGTACGAAGCTTTGCTGGGTTTTATTTTTTTGATATTCGTTGCTACCACTTTAATGAAAGTAATAAAGGATTCCTTAAACCAATTGTGGAATATCAGGGCAGTCAGTCATACAGGTGTTCAAGTCAGCCTGCTGAACCGTGCGAAATCATTTCTGGTCATTATGATTGCCGGAATTTTGTTTTTGATTGTTCTGCTTACAGAAGGAGGATTGGATTTGATCAATGAATCGCCGAATAACTTATCTCCGGGATATCTGATCCTTGGAAAAACTATTATTAAACAGTTGATCTCTCTTGTACTGGTATCTATATGGTTCTTCGTGCTTTTTAAATTTCTGCCTGATGGCGGTCCTTCCCTCAAAACAGTAATTGTCGGCGCCTGCTTTACAGCTCTGTTATTCACTTTCGGGAAATTATTACTTAAATGGTTATTATCATATAGTAATATGCAGACCGTGTATGGAGCATCGACATCTACTGTGCTGCTTCTGTTATTTGTTTTTTATTCTTCGTTTATATTTTATTTCGGTGCCTGCTTTACTAAAGTATGGGCCGAATTTCATAATAAACCTGTTCAGCCATCAAAAAATGCTGAGAGCTATGAATGGAAGCGCGTTGCTGTTTGAGGTAGGCTTTATTTTGGTTTGAATTCCATCTTGACACCTATACCTTTACCGGATTTTTTCTGCTCCGGAGTCTGGTAGATTGTCTTAGTCATGGTTCCAAGGAATTTGCCGCCATATTTCAGATAACTAATAGAATCTGATTTTTTGATAATGGTCGCTTTATCGATATCCGCTTCGGTTGGAATCCTGTCCAGATATTGTGTAAGATACTTTTTAGCCATATGGTGATCCACATTGGTTTTTTCAATCTGGCCCATAGGGATTTCTTTCTCAGGAAATATTTTAGAAACAGAGATCCTGGCAGGGGATTTCCTTTTAACAGGCACTTTTGGTTCTGCTTCTTTTGCTGATCCAGGTTTGGATTCACCAGCCTGAATTCCTGCTTTTAATTTTTGTGCCACTGTGGATATGTTTAGGTTTCAGGTAAATATAAGCAATATAAAAGGGATGGGTAGTTGTTAATGGTTAATGGTCAATTGTTAATGGGATTTTGGTAAATTGGCATGAAGTCTATATTCGCTTTCCTGCATGGACAATTATCCATTAACCATTAACCATTAACAATTTATGAAGCTAATCAGGTGGAAAAAAGGCGAAAAGACCCTTCCCGGTATTATCCGGAATGAACATTATTTTGACGTATCTGCACTGAATGAAGATTACAATGAAGAATTTTTCGAAACGGGCGGATTAACACGCCTGCGGTCCTTTCTGGATAAGAATTCGGCTGATTTGAAAAAACTGGAAGAGCCCATAATTCTTGCCAGTCCCATATCCAGGCCATCAAAAATTGTATGTATCGGATTGAATTACGCGGATCATGCAAGGGAAACAAAGGCCCAGCCACCAGCCGAACCTGTTATCTTCCTGAAGTCAACTACGGCCCTGAGCGGACCCTTTGATCCGATTATCATTCCAAAAAACTCGAGGAAAACGGACTGGGAAGTAGAATTGGCCATCGTAATGGCAACAAAGGCTTCTTATGTGTCTGAGTCGGATGCTCTGGAATATATTGCTGGTTATTGTTTGCATAATGATGTCAGTGAAAGAGAATTTCAGATTGAAAGAAGTGGTACCTGGGATAAAGGAAAAGGATGTGATAGTTTTGCTCCCCTGGGTCCATTCATGGCTACTCCGGATGAAATACCGGATATCAATCGTCTCCGCCTGTGGCTCAAAGTAAATGGCAAAACAATGCAGGATGGAACTACTGCAAACCTGATTTTTAAAATTCCCTTCCTGATTTCATATATCAGTCAATTTATGACACTCCTTCCGGGCGACTTAATTTCAACGGGAACTCCCGCAGGAGTCGGTCTCGGTATGAATCCGCCTCAATATCTTTCACCGGGAGATATCGTTGAATTAGGTATCGACGGACTTGGAACTTCCAGACAGGAACTGGTCAGTTACGGATTCCTGCCAGTTACATGATCAATCTTACAACTTACACAATATGGTATTTCCCAAATAAGTGATGGTTTAATTTAGGATTGTATTCAGGACGCAGGAATTGAATATCATTACCATTAAACCTTACTTATGAAATTGCTGGAAAGCATGACAGGCTTTTATTATGTCGGCACAAAACGGGTGAATATTACAAAACTTGTCAATATTTATAAACGCGGTTATGCTTCCGGCAATTTAAACGAGGCAAT
>DATHNR010000454.1:0-2044 GCA_035485835.1 Puia sp. | reverse complement strand
CAGAAAAGATCTCTTTTGGGGGAAGCAAAATCGTAAACTTCATCTTTCTGATAGCGGCATTCTGCTCTCGGCAAATACAGATCCCTGGATATTAAATTGTTTTTCAAAATTGGTGAAGAACATCCAGATTGGCAAAGTGGGCAGTTGCACGAGAATCATTGCGGGGGATGTAATGGATATGATTGAACGTCAAATTCGGGATAATGAAGGCAAAAAACCCTTTACCATTTCCTATTGTTTAATGGACCAGTCACTTAAAAGTGCATTTAATAGTGTTCATAATTACGACAGTTCGGTAAAAAGAAGGAAAAATATAAAGGATTCAATTATTGATATCATGTTTTATGTTGGTGCAGATCCAACGGATGATATTAAAGCAATACTGGATTCAAAAAAATACGGTCTTATTTCTGTCAGTCCTTCATTTCTAAGCAAGCTGAATTCAGAGTTTGATATGAATCTGCAGGTGGCGGATTTCCAAAAAAAATACGACAATGATGCTGATCATGCCAGCACTGTTGGAACATTTACTTTGTTAATCGCTTCAAGAGATATAGAACAAGATGATGTGAATCTGATGCTTAAAAAGATATCAGCCGCTACAAAAGATATTCAGAAATCACTCATTCACCTGAACCCTCCCTGCACGGATTCATGTTATAGCGGTCTCACGACGAATTGCAAGTATATTCTGCCGCTGGCAGAATTTGGATTTTATAAATATTTTCAGGATGAAGCAAAGGAATCCAATATTGAAATGATTAAGACAATTATCCCATTCCTGATCGGTATCATCAGTTTCTTTTTCCCTATCCTAAAATCAGTTGCTGCCTTGAATTCGGTCTGGAGAAGCTGGCAGATAAATCAGGAAGTGGATCGCATACTCCTACTTAATAAGGGGAAGATCCCGGATGATAAGGCTCAGGAATTAAACCAGGAAATTGCCGACAAATATGGCGATGGAGAATTATCTGAGTCACATTTTAATGCTCTTGAAAAAAGAATATCTGCGCATAATCCGGGTCAGGCCGGACCTACTGAAAATCAAACCAACGGGCACGATAAAAAAAAGTCAAGAAACTATTCAAAGAGAAATGAAACAGGTACAGACTACAGTAAATATGGACCTGAATTTTGACATTGAACACCTTATAATTTTAATTAAAATAAGAAAGTGGGATAGATTTCCACATACCATGAGACAGATGACCTGTTAATAATTCGTATGCAAGATAAACAGGCCAGATGATCCAGTGAATAATAAGTAATATGATGGAATGATTGTAGTGCCAGCTGATCATAATTGAATAAATGCCCAGTATCAGGTACAGGAGACTTGAATGGCGTGTTTTCATGATTTAATTTTAATTATTAATAAGTGGATAAATTCAATATTTTACACTTCATGAAAAAATCGGGATCAATTTTATTTTTTAGTATTTTGTTTTTTAGCGCCTGTAATAGTAAGAATAATTATCCAAAAGTAACAACATTAGCTGGTACAGGTGCAATGGGCGCTCTTGATGGCAGGGGAACCTCAGCATCTTTTTCAAATATGATGGGGATAGCGGTGGATGAGCATGGTAATCTTTACGTGGCGGATTCCCGGAATAACAGGATTCGTAAGATCAGTACAGATGGAGTGGTTACAACCGTTGCAGGTAACGGACTCGCGGGTTCGGCAGATGGCAAAGGAGATTCAGCTTCTTTTTTTTATCCGGAAGCCGTAACAGTTGATAAAAATGGAAATCTTTACGTAGCAGATACCCATAACAGCCTGATAAGAAAGATCAGTCCGGAAGGAATAGTTACAACGCTGGCGGGCCAGCGAATTTATTATACTATTCCGGGTATGGACACTATTGTAAGATTTGACAATCCTGCGGGAATTGCAGTTGATACATCGGGTTATGTGTATGTGGCAGACTGTGGTAATGATCTTATCCGGAAAATAAGTCCTGATGGAAAAGTACAGAATTTCGCAGGTAATGGTAAAAGAGGCACAAAGGACAGTTCCAGTTTGAATGCCAGTTTTTACCTGCCG
>DATHNR010000453.1:0-3185 GCA_035485835.1 Puia sp. | reverse complement strand
GAATCAAAAATTAAATGGGCAATTGATCCTTTTCATTCAGAAATAGCTTTCAAGGTAAAACATCTGATGATCACCAATGTCAAAGGCGTATTCAAAGAGTTCGATGCGAGTATATATACGACGGGAGATGATTTTATGACAGCGGAAATTGACTGCTGGATAAACCCCGCTTCAGTGGATACAGGCAGTGCTGACAGGGATGCACACCTGAAAAGTGCTGACTTTTTCGATGTGGAAAATCATAAAGAAATAAATTTCACTGCCAACACATACGAAAAAGTCGACAATGACGGCAGTTATGAATTATATGGCGATCTGACCATTAAAGGAATAACAAAAAGAATAAAACTTGATGTTGAATTTGGTGGCGTCGTCAAAGATCCGTGGGGAAATGAAAAAGCAGGATTCTCCATAAATGGAAAAATTAACCGCAGGGACTGGGGTCTTGAATGGAATAGCATGCTGGAAGGTGGCGGTCTCCTTCTAAGCAATGATGTGTGGATCAGTTGCGAAATAGAATTGTCAAAATCAAACGAAGTTTCTGATTTGTCGGCCTCAGATGGAAATGAAGCGAATGCTGACCAAATATCTGCATGAGCTGGATAAACATTCTTGAAACTTTATACATTGTTATTTTAATTATTGTTTGCTTTCGCATCATATTGGATACGCGTAGCACGACAAAATCACTTGCATACCTGTTATTTGCAATATTTGTTCCTTTTGCAGGAATAATTTTCTATTTTCTATTCGGTATTAATTACCGGACCAGGATAATGTATAGCAAAAAACTGATAGAGAATGACGTGCTTTCGGAAAGATTAAACAAACAAATATATCAGTACTCAAAAAGGACTTTGGATGAAAGCAATCCTACCGTGCAAAGCAATAGGGAATTGGCATCCATGTTACTGAAAGAAACACTGAGTCCCTTAACAGCAAATAATTCAGTCAAAATTCTGGTAAACGGAGAAAATAAATTCCCTGAAGTAATCAGCGCACTGAAAGAAGCAAAGAACCATATCCACATGGAATATTATATCTATGAAGATGATGAGATTGGAAGAAAAATAGAACAGGTATTAATTGAAAAGGCGAAAGAAGGAATTGATGTCAGGTTTATTTATGATGATTTCGGTAGTCGTTCAATCAGAAGAACTTTAGCACACAGACTAAATGAAAACGGGGTCAAAGCCTTTCCTTTTTTAAGAATTTATTTTATTGCTTTGGCGAACCGGATCAACTACCGGAATCACCGGAAAATAATAGTTATTGACGGTCAAACTGCATTTGTAGGCGGGATTAATGTCGACGACAGATATATCAATAATGAAAACAATAAAAAAACATACTGGCGCGATACTCATTTGCGTATTGATGGCCCGGGTGTTCAATATCTGCAATACCTTTTTCTCTGTGACTGGAACTTTTGCTCCAGCTCAAAATTACACCCGGATATACAATTCTTTCCCCCGGAAAATAATTCATTAACCAGGGATAATAAAGTCGTACAGATAGCTGCCAGTGGACCGGATTCAGGAGCACCGGCAATATTATTCTCCATATTGCAGGCGATAAGTCTTGCAACAAAAGAAATCCTTATCACAACCCCGTATTTAATTCCCGGAGAAAGTTTAGTGGATGCGCTGATTATTGCTTCCTTAGGTGGCGTAGCAGTTAAACTTCTGGTACCGGGCAATTCGGATTCTATTCTGGTAAATGCTGCTGCCAGATCTTATTATGGTGACCTGTTGAAAAGGGGTGTTGAAATTTATCAATATACAAAGGGCTTTGTACATGCGAAGACGATGGTTACCGATGGCAAGATCGCAATGGTAGGCACAGCTAATATGGATTCCAGGAGCTTTGATCTCAACTTTGAAGTAAATGCCATCGTATATGACAGCGGGATTGCGGGCGAACTTCGTGAAATCTTCTATGAGGATATAAAAAATGCTGAAAAAATTGATGAAAAAATCTGGAGAAACCGTCCCCTGTATAAACAGTTCTTTGAAAAAACAGCTAAACTTGTTTCCCCGCTTTTGTAAAAATTCCATCAGGCAAAAGACTAACTAACTGTCAAATAAAATAAAATAAATGCAACAATATTCAAACCTCATTGAAGCAATCGACGGTCTGAGAAAAGAAGGTTATACCGAAGATTTCAATCTTGAACAGCAATGTATCGAATGCCGGAATGGTCAATATAAAATTTTTCATGACGAATTTGTGATAGATAAATACTTCAGATTTGATGTAGGCAGCGATGCAGCGGATCAAAGTATTATCTATGCCATTTCCTCGGAAAAATATAAACTAAAAGGAATTTTAATTAATGCCTACGGCATTTATTCTGAGCCTTTGACTAATGAAATGCTGAATAAATTACAACTTGCAGAATAAAACCGGGTAAGTACTAAATCAGAAAGAATATTATCTTAACATTCCATGAAATCAGGTTCTGGAAAAACTATCTTGAATAAACTCCGGCTCATCGGAGATAATTTTTCAACATTAAGGATAAGAAATATCCGGATCTATATGACCGGACAGATCGTAAACCTGCTTGGCGACTGGATGCAACAAACTGCACAAGCCTGGGTTGTCTGGGAACTTACACATAAAGCAACCGCACTCGGAATTGTTGCTTTTCTATCCCAGATACCTTTTTTCATTTTTGGTCCATGGGTTGGGGTTTTCGCAGACAGGTATGATAAAAAAAAGATCCTCCTGATTACACAGATCCTGGCGATGGTATTTGCATTCATGATGGCATTTTTGATTCAAACGAATCAATTAATGGTATGGCACGTGTATGTTCTGGCATTTTTGCTGGGCACAGTAACTGCTTTTAATGTTACGGCCGAACAGGCCTTTATCGGGGAACTCGCCGGTCCGGGAAATATTAAAAAAGCAATTGCTTTGAATAATTCGCTGAATCAACTAACAAGGCTTGCGGGACCTGGAATTGCAGGATGGCTTATTGCCACTACCGGGACTGCTGTTTCATTTTGGGTTAATGGTGTTAGCATTTTTGTTTCTATTGTTTGTATAATTATGATCCCATCTAAAGGGGGATCAAAAGAAAAAGCAGAAAGCGGATTAAAACAATTCCGTCAGGGTTTGACATTTCTTCATAGTCAGAAATTACTACGCCTAATCATTTTATTTGCCGCCATTCAGAC
>DATHNR010000452.1:0-4417 GCA_035485835.1 Puia sp. | reverse complement strand
CGGCAGGTACTTTTACTTCACCCATTGTGTCTTTTTCGATCCGATATTCCATAATTAATATTTAATGGATGTAAAATTAGGTCGTTTCTACCAATGAAAATTACAGAAGTGAATACGGGAATCAGGGCAAATAATTAGCTTTATACGTCATGGCCGTATTTAACTGTTAACTGATCCTCAGTGCAAAAATTTCCGGAGAACACTATTAACTTCATGTCCCGTTAAATTTCGGTAATCCCATTTTTTAATTTGATAATTCATTGAAAAATGATTTTATGAAAAAGCATTTTTTTCTTCTCCTTTCAATCATGATCAGTTCAGCTGTCGTTCTGGCCCAGGATCCAGGATGGCCAAGGCAGCTAACCAATAATGGTTCTGTCCTGGTGTTGTATACTCCACAGGTGGAAGACTGGCAACAATATGAAACATTGAATTTCAGAATGGCATTTTCACTGACTCCTTACCAGGGAAAGCAGGTTGTCGGTGTTGTATATATGGATGCATCGACCACTGTAAATACTTATGACCATATGGTCACGGTTTATAACATGAATATTACCGATGTTCATTTTCCTTCGCTTGATCCAACCACTGCAGCGGCCATGGGGCAGACCGTCAGGACTTTTTTCAATGTTACGAATGCTGTAACTGTTTCAATGGAAAGAATAGTAGCGTGCACGCCAAAAAAGCAAACTGCGGTGCAATCTGTTACAGTTAAAAATGACCCCCCTACTATTTTTGTAAGTAATTCACCCGCTATACTGCTTCAGATGGAAGGTCAGCCCGCATTGACTGATGCTGTTAAAAATGGCATTCAATATGTATTTAATGCAAACTGGCCAGTATTCTTCGACAATAAAGCCTCAAAATATTATCTGTTTGATGATGTCGAATGGCAATCTGCATCACAATTGACAGGTCCCTGGTCTTTCACTTCCAAACTCCCTTCGTCCCTGACAAGTTTGGCGAAAGATGATCATTGGAAAGACCTGTTAAAAGGATCCATTCCTGCTCCTGGTAAACCGGGCAACAGTTTGCCTAAAGTATTTTATTCTGAAGTCCCTGCAGAAATTATTCTCTTTCAGGGGCCTCCTGATTTTAGCCCGATATCCGGAA
Organism: Puia sp.; assembly: GCA_035485835.1. GTDB lineage: Bacteria > Bacteroidota > Bacteroidia > Chitinophagales > Chitinophagaceae > Puia. The sequence goes on along the minus strand of DATHNR010000452.1, from coordinate 3,301 downwards.
CCAGTCTTACGTATGCAACAAATACCAGCAATAATATTTTTTATTCCAATACGACAAATCTCTATTATTATCTCGCTGCCGGGAGATGGTTCAGTGCGCCGGGATTTAATGGACCTTGGACTTATGCCACACCAGATCTGCCAGCTGATTTTGCCAATATACCTGTTTACAGTCCTGCTTCGCGTGTGCTGGCCGCGGTTCCTGGAACAGACGAAGCAGCAGACGCGGTGATGATTGCTCAGATTCCAACTAAAACTTCAATAGATCCGAAGGCTGCACCAGACGTAACCATAACTTATTCCGGAGATCCTAAACTGGTAGCAATCCAGGGTACCAGCCTGTCATATATAGAGAATACAACAGAAAAAGTAATTGTTGTGAATAACAATTCTTATTATGCCTGCGTGTCGGGTTTATGGTATGTGGCAAATACTGCAGAGGGACCATGGGTACTCGCCACCTCTGTACCCCAGGTGATATATACTATACCATCCAGTTCACCAGTTTATAATGTGACTTATGTAACACAAACCGTGAATAGCAACGGAACGGTTGAGGCGAGTTACACTGCGGGATATATGGGTGCGTTTGTAGTGGGAGTCGGTGTCGGCCTCATCATTGCCTCTGGAACCGGATATTATTATCCACCCTACATGTATTATCCTCCTATAGGATTTCCTATTTGTTATGCGGGAGCCATGACCTATGGCGCTTATGCCTATCATCCGTATGGCTATTATGGTGGAGTCAGTTACCATGCATCTTATAACCCATATACCGGAACATATGCGAGGAGCGCAACTGCTTATGGCCCCTATGGTTCGGCATCTGCAGGACGAGCTTACAATCCATATACAGGTACCATGGCAAGGGGCGCATCGGTTTCAACTCCTTATGGTACGAGAAGCGCAGGACAGGCATATAATCCTTATACAGGGGCAGCCGGTGCAACTCGCCAGGGTTCAGGAGCATACGGACAGGCAGGAACTTCTGTTTACAATAATGGCCATGGAACAACCACACAGACTGCGCATGCCACGAATAACTACGGACAGACTGTTGCGGGTGCGCGTAATTCAAATGGAGCGGCTGCAATAGGTGGGAGCGGTCCAAGTGGAAGTGGAGGTGTGGCAAAAGCCGCTAACGGGGATATGTATGCGGCTAAGGATGGGAATGTATATAAGAACACAGGCGACGGATGGAATAAATATAATAGTGATGGATCCTGGTCTTCAGCCAATCGACCTGCTACAACAGCTTCCCACTCTGGAGCTGCTTCGGCACCAACATCGGAAATGTCGGGTGCATTTCAGGATCGCCAGCGCGGTAATGCAGGAGCAAGTCAGTGGGGCGGAGGAGGAGGATTTGGAGGTGGTAGCCGTGGTGGTGGAGGCTTTGGTGGCGGCGGCTGGGGAGGTGGTGGAGGTGGTTTTGGTCGGGGAAGAAGATAATCTCTAAAACCAGCCCGACTTTTTTGAACTGCTGCTGCGACCACCCAAACCCAATGCACCAAGTAAACCTCTTGTAATCATACTCGCAGCTGTTCTTTCAACCTGTTTGGCTGCGCCACTGTTCAGGATTTTATCCAGAGTTGAAGGTTCTGGTTTGGCACCGGGTTTAACCGGACCGGGTTGATTTTTATTTGCTGCATCCTGCAGTTTCTGGGTCAGGATTTCATAAGCGCTGATGTTATCAATAACCTGGTTGTACTTAGGAATCAATTTGGATTTTGCTGCGATGGCATCAATTTCCGCAGGCGTTAATATATCCATACGACTTCTGGGAGGAGCCATCATACAATGCACAAGAGGAGTAGGTACACCTTTTTCATCGAGCATCGTCACCAGCGCTTCACCGATTCCGAGTCCCGTGATCAGATCTTCAGTTTTATAAAAAGTGCTGGTAGGATAATTTTCGGCAGCCTGTTTGATCGCTTTGCGGTCATTTGCTGTAAATGCCCGCAGTGCATGTTGCACTTTCAATCCCAATTGAGCGAGAACGCCTGATGGAACATCCGTTGGGTTTTGTGTACAGAAAAATATACCGATGCCTTTTGATCTGATAAGTTTAACAATAGTTTCTATTTGTTTCAGAAGGGCATCACTGGCTGCTTCGAATACCAGGTGAGCTTCATCAATAAATATTATCAGTTTAGGTTTTTCTATATCGCCTTCTTCGGGACAGGAAGCATATAATTCTGCAAGCATCTGAAGCATATATGTTGAAAACAACGTGGGTTTATCCTGCAAGTCTGTAACACGTAAAACATTGACCATACCCCGTCCGTCTTCTGAAATGCGCATGAGGTCGGCAACTTCGAAACTTTTCTCTCCAAAAAAAACGTCGGCACCCTGCTGTTGCAATCCTATTACTTTGCGCAGAATGGTTCCTGTAGATGTTGTTGCAATTTGCCCATACGCCTGCTGAATTTCTGCCTTCCCTTCATTAGAAATATATTGAAGCACTTTGATAAAATCTTTCAGATCGAGCAGGGGAAGTTTATTGTCGTCACAGTATTTAAAGATCATTGCGACCATGCCTTCCTGTGTATCGTTGAGCTCTAGAATACGGGATAATAAAATGGGGCCAAATTCACTAACGGTAGCACGTAACCGAACACCCTTCTCATTACTCAGGGTCATGAATTCTACCGGAAAAGCCTGTGGTTCATATTTGATTCCTATGCTTGCACAACGATCTTTTATTTTGTCATTCACAGTTCCTGCAGCACCGATACCACTCAGGTCACCCTTGATATCCATAACCAATACCGGAACACTTGCATTACTTAAAGCTTCACTGATCATCTGCAGTGTTTTTGTTTTACCCGTCCCGGTAGCACCGGCGATAAGACCATGACGATTCATGGTTTTTAATGGCAGATTGATATCGGCACCATTCACGGGTTTTCCATCCAGCATCCCTATTCCGATTTTTACGGATTCAGTTTTGAAAGTATATCCTGTTTTTATTGCGCTGAGAAAAGAAGACTGGTCCGCCATAAAAAAGATTTTATCTGAATGCGATTTATTGATTTATTAATCAGACTTTATAAACTATCCTCACACTCCTATACTCCCATACTTGTTTTATACTTTCTCCGCCAGCAACTGCTGAATTAGTTTTTCCAGTTCCATAATTCTTTTTTCAAAGGACGGTAGTTTCCTCGCGGCGGCCTGGGAACGGAGTGCACTTGTATATTCAAAGGCGGGACTTCCGGTTACCGCACTGTTGGGTGTTTTAAGCGATTTGGTAACTCCGCTTTGCGCATTTATTTTACTGCCATCGCCGATCTGTATAT
>DATHNR010000451.1:0-6012 GCA_035485835.1 Puia sp. | reverse complement strand
TTAATGTTCTCTTCTTTAAGCTTCATGAACATGCCCGATTCAAAAACTCTTACCCGTAAAATCATGAGTATTAATCCTAAACCTCCGCCAATAAAATAGGCCGTTCGCCAGTTAAAAAGATGAGAAACAAGGTATGCGAGCAAAGCACCCATAATGCCCACAGTAGCTACCAGCGTTGTTCCGTAACCACGTCTCTCTTTCGGTAAAATTTCCGTTACCAGTGTAATACCGGCTCCCAGTTCACCGGCGAGTCCAAATCCCGCAATAAACCGAAGTGCAGCATATTGAGTGACGGTCGTTACAAATCCATTCCCAATATTTGCGATGGAATAAATTAAAATAGAACCAAACAATACAGACAGCCGCCCCTTTTTATCTCCCATGATTCCCCAGAAAATTCCACCGATCAGCATACCTGCCATTTGCAGATTCAACAGCATAATACCATCCTCCAGCAATTTTTCTCCTGAAAGATGCAGTGATTTTAAACTCGAAACCCGGTTAATACTGAAAAGAAACAGGTCATACATGTCAACCATGTATCCGAGCGCTGCAACTATAACGGGAATGCGTAGTAGTTCCCGTGCAATGTTTTTGGAAGAAGTATTAGTCATCGCAATTTTATAAACGCGGAATGGTTAATCCACCATCTACCATGATCACCTGCCCGGTTGAATACATGAAATCGCCCTTTGTAAGTGATGCAACTACTTTTCCAACATCCTGTGGTTCTCCCCAGCGCTTTTGTACACAAAGCCCCTCTCCGATTAATTTATCGTATTTTTCTTTGACTCCGGATGTCATATCTGTTTGTATAATTCCAGGTCTTACTTCAAAAACAGGAATATCATACTCACCCAGCCTCACGGCAAACAGTTGTGTAGTCATGCCCATACCTGCTTTCGAAATGCAATATTCACCACGGTTTAGGGATACCATGGTTGCGGAAACAGATGAAATATTTATAATGCATCCTTTAAATTCAGCATTGTTTTCTTTTTGCTCAATCATCCAGTTTGCAGTCTTCTGTGTAAGAAAATAGGAGCCCTTTAAATTAATACCCATCACATAGTCAAAACTTTCTTCCGTAGCATCAAGAATATCTCTCCGGTCTTTTGGAGCTACACCGGCATTGTTGACAAGCACATGAAGTCTGCCAAAATGCTCTTTTATACGGCGCAGAATTTCCATACGATCTTCAGAGGAAGCGATGTTTCCCGGACAATAAATAACATCGATGCCGTAATCCCTCAATTCTTTCAATTCATTTTCTACCAGGTCTGCAGAACGTGTACCATTGATGGCTAAATCAAAATTACTTTTCGCGAGTTCGCGGGCAATTCCAAAACCAATACCACGGCTTCCTCCTGTAATTAAAACTACTCTTCTCATATTTTTATTAACCGGTTAAAGTTCAGGAATATCTACCCAGCACTTTTTACTCCAGCTCTCCAATCCTTTTTCTGCCAGTTGAACCCCCTTAACACCTTCGCGCATGTCCCAGGGAAAAGGATCTCCTTTCACAACATGTTTTAGAAATAGCTCCCATTGCACCTTGAAAGCATTATCATAATTTTCCTGCTCGGGTACTTTTGCCCAGCCTTCAAAGAAATTAATTTGTTGTGGAATGTCAGGATTCCAAACCGGTTTAGGCGTATTACCATAGTGTTGAATATAACATTCACGCAATCCTGCTACGGCGGATCCCTTGGTTCCGTCAACCTGCAGCGTTAATAAATCATCACGTCTCACCCTCACCGTCCAGGAAGAATTAAATTGGGCAATGATACCACCCTCCAGTTCAAATGTTGCATATGCCGAATCGTCTGCGGTACTTTTATATCTCTTCCCTTCTTCATCAACCCTTTCCGGGATATGTGTTGCACCGAGACATGAAACCGCTTTTACTTTACCAAACACATTGTCTAGCAGGTAACGCCAGTGACAAAGCATATCTGTAATAATACCTCCATCATCTTCTTTTCGATAATTCCATGATGGTCTTTGAGCGGGAATAGAATCACCTTCAAATACCCAATATCCAAACTCCCCCCTTACAGATAGTATTCTGCCGAAAAATCCCTGTTGAATCAACCGCTTTATTTTTAAAATACCGGGAAGCCATAGTTTATCCTGTACAACACCGTGTTTTATGTTATGTTCTTTACACAGCAGGAATAATTCTATAGCCTGCTTCGTGTTTGTTGCTATGGGTTTTTCACAATAAATATGCTTTCCTGCCTTTACTGCTTTCTCAATAGCCTCAGCCCTTTTCCCGGTTATTTGTGCGTCGAAGTAAATAATATTATGAGGATCTGCAAGGGCCTGATCCAGATCGGTGCTCATTTTTTTTACACCTGACATCAGGCAAAGTTTTTTTAATTTATTTTCATCACGACCGATCAATACAGGATCAGGCATAATTGTTTCACCGGGACTTATTCTTACACCACCTTGTTTTATAATTTCTGCAATTGATCGCATTAAATGCTGATTAGTTCCCATGCGTCCGGTGACGCCGTTCATAATGACACCTATTTTATGCTCCGTCATGATTTAACTATTATCAGCTCTGTTTTAAGAATTTTCCTGATATGCTTTAATAATCTTCCGAAGATACTCAGATTGATTTTCTTTCCAGTGAGTTGTAGAAAAGATTTCAACCTCATTAAAACCGGTGAATCCTGTGGCCTCCACCCATGATCTGATTTGCTTAACAGGAATGCAACCCTCACCCATCAACCCACGATCCAGCAGCATATCCTTAGTTGGCACTTTCCAATCACAAATATGGAATGCCATAAGATGCCCGTTTTCTCCGCAGCGCTTTATTTCTTTCTCAAGAGTTGGATCCCACCAAACATGATACACATCCACAGCAACACCCACCCAGGGTGAATTTAATTCCTCAGCCATATCATTGGCTTGTTTTATCGTATTGATTGCCGAACGAGTGTCAGCGTACATAGGATGCAGCGGTTCAATGGCTAACTTTATTCCGGCTGCTGATGCATGTGGGATCAGTTCATGAATACCATCCTGAATCTGTTTTCTTGAATCTTCTAATCGTTGAGATGGATCAGCGCCACACACCAGCACTACCGTGGGAGCTCCAAGTTCGGCAGCTTCATCAATGGCCCTTCGGTTATCATCCATAGCCGATTTTCTTTTATTAAAATCCTTAGCGGGGAAAAATCCACCCCTGCAAAGGGACACAATAGTAAGGTCATGATCGAGCAGAATTTTACCGGTTTGTTTGATATTTCTTCCTTCCAGTGCATCGCGCCAAACTGTAATCGCCTTTACCCCGGCTGCCGAAAAATGCTGGGCAGCTTCTTCTATTTTCCATGGTTTGGTCGTAATGGTGTGAATGCACAATTTTGAAATATCTCTGTCTTCTATTGAATTCATAAGATGTTGAAAAAGGAATGATATGTTTCATTATTGATCAACCTTTGAATATAAAGGGCCGCTTCCCGTGCATGATAATCCCCCCACATACTCGATTCTCCATTCGGGATCTTACTTCCGGGAGCTATATAGTCCCATCCATTGGGCCGATGATAAACGGAATGCAGCAACAATCCCTCATGCTCGTGACCGGTACTCATATAGGGTTCACCAAATATGGTATTTAATACAGTAAGTCCCGCCTGCCAATAGCGATCGCCGGATTCTTTCTCCCCATTTTGCTGAAGATACCTGCCGAATCTCAACAATCCCTGTGCTGCAATTGCTGCAGCCGAACTATCAACCGGTTCAAAATCATTATACGGATCGGCCGGTTTATTCAAATAATCTCCCAGCTTATATAGATCAGGAGCCGCTGTATCCCAATAGGGCACGCCATCTACCGGGCAGTTGTCAATGTAGAAATCACAGACAGCCCGGGCTGCTTTTATCATAAATGGCAAAATATCTTTCCTTATATCAAGGCCGCTGAAATCTGAATCTTTGACATATTCAAACCATTCAATTTCTTCTGCGAATCCACACATGGCCCATGCCAGGCCTCTCGTCCAGGTACTAAACCCTGAGTACCCCTGCTGTGAATTCGGACAACGAAAATTTCCATCATTAACATTGAATATGCTTTCGTGTGCTGTTCGACCCAAAACGTCATATGAATCACGACCCTCACCGTAAAATATTGAATAGTTTGCTGTCGCTTTCATATGTTCAACAGCACGTTCTAATAAACTGATCCTCTGATCGCCTTCCGACTGGAGGGTGTGCCCCAGGCAATGACTGAGAATGAGTGAACGGCATGAACGGAGTGTGTCAACGAAAAGTGAGTGAGGCCCATTGAATGAATAAATAAAACCACCGCCTTTAATGCTTGTCCACCGCCTGGCCTGGATGGCTCCGGATATTTTTAATGCCAGTGAATAAAAATCTTTTTCCCATTCATTGAATGCTATTTTGCCTTCTTTCATTAAACGCAGCAGATTGCCATAAGTACTTACGTTGTTAAATCCATGATCATGCACACCCGTATGACTGATATGCGGTGCCATTACTTCAACGGTTTTCCTGCGCCCCATATCAAGCAATGATTTTTCACCCGTCGCATCGTATTGGAGAATCATTGATCCATATAAAAATCCCTGAGTCCATTCTGTCCAGCCCCTTGCTATATACTTTCCTTTGCTTGTAAGAACCGGTGAACCCTTTGAATCATCATAATTATTTTTAATCAGGTGAATTTTTTCTCCTGACAGCTGCCAGAACCTTTTGAGTTTTGCGGCCAGATCAGAAGGTTTTAAGGTTAAATCTATTTTAATCATTGCTAAATTTTTGTAACCCAAATCTCAATATTGATCATTCATGGTTCCGGTAAAAAATCCATTTTAGATTATTAGTAATTTATACAAGATCTGCTTATTTTCATTCAAATAATTTCTGTATGAAGCATATTTCTTTGCTCATTTTGACATTGGCATCCCTGAGCGCATGTCATATTGAAGACAGGAAGGAACGAATCAGTGAATTAATGACTGCATTATATAAGAGAGGGGATTTTAATGGAACAATTTTGATGGCAGAAGAAGGAAAAATTTATTATGATACGGCCTTAGGCTTCAGCAATTTGATAACTAAAGAGCCCTTGAGTGATTCATCGTCTTTTTACCTTGCTTCCGTTTCTAAGCAATTTACAGCTATGGCAATTATGATTCTAAAAGAACAAAATAAATTATCTTATGATGATACACTAACCAAATACTTTCCGGAATTTCCTGCCTATGCAAATAAAATAACCATAAGGCATTTATTAACGCACACTTCGGGGCTGACTGACTATTTAAGCATGGATAAATTCTACAAACCCGATTTAGCAAATGAGGATGTGCTGAAAGCTCTGATCATGCAAAAGAAACTCAATTTTTATCCTGGTGATAAATTTTCATATAGCAACAGCGGATATGTAATGCTGGCGATGATCGTTGAAAGGGTAAGCGGGAAGCCATTTAATGTTTTTATGAAAGAATTCATTTTCGAACCCTTGGGAATGAAAAACACATTAGTATTTGATAAATCCAAACCTTTCATTAGAAACAGGGCTGTTGGGTTTAATAAAAACGGAGATTTGGACGATTATGAAATTTTAACGGCTGGCGATGGTGGTATATATTCTACAACGCATGATTTGTTTCTATGGGATCAATCACTCTATCATAATAAATTAGTTGACAGCTCTACGATAAGTGAAGCATTTCATGAAACAAAATTAAATAATGGAAGTCTTTCAAATTATGGGTTTGGATGGGCAATCGTCAAAAATGCAAATAATAAGATAGTTCATCATGGTGGCGCAATGAACGGCTACAGAACAGCAATCTATAGGGATATGGAGAATCAATATTGTATAATTATTCTTACCAACAAAGGAGATGCTACAAACGTCGAAGCGATTACCAGAAGAATCTTACAAATTCTCAGGGATTCATACTAGACTCCCGTTTGAATACATAAGTTATTTTTTATTCCTGTATTGCCCATATACCGATTGTG
>DATHNR010000450.1:0-7761 GCA_035485835.1 Puia sp. | reverse complement strand
CGGATAAAATCCGGATAATGCACCCCTGGTTAATACATACAGCAAATAAATTAACGGATATATCATCCAGGGTAAAATACTTTTCCACTGTAATCCGGATTTGGGTACAAATATCAACCAATATAAAATAGTTAATAATGGAATAAAAGAATGAAGTAATTCATCAACAATTCGCTGGAGTCCTGCAGGATTCCATAAATGTCGTAAAAGTATATTGTATGCTATCCAAACAAAAGTTATATAGGCTGTGACAGCGGTTGACACCCTGGGCTGCGAAAAAAATTCTCCCAGCCCGGATTTAGGTCTTAGTAAAATAATTGTAAAACTCAAGGCAACAAGAATATTGGTAAGAATTGTAAAATAGCTAAAAAACCGGATGGTTATTTCAGCTACAGGAATTGAGCTGTTTACAATATTGAGATAAAACTGGGATATAACAGAGAACCATCCGATGATGGCACTTATACCTAAATAGATTTGCTTTGCTTTCATTGAAGGTTCACCCGCTTTTTTATGATTATGTTTTTGAATAACCGTCGTTGTATAATCGACTAGAAGCAAATGCTGATACCTGAACTAAAGACCCACCCAAATTCTTCTTCAGTACTTACATCCGTTGGCCTTCTCAGGTTCTTGAATGAATTGTCATTATGAGGATCATATCCGACACGCCAACGGCTATTAAAATCCAGATCGTAGTAAATTCCGGTATAAAGGCCCAACTGAAATTTTTTCGTAATCAACGGATACCAGAATACTTTTATCGCAGGTTCTGTAATAAACCCATTCCTGCGAAGCGACAATGTAGTATTATATTTTTTTGCCAAACTATCGAGTAAAGGTGGCATGTTCCCGGTAAGTACGATTCGGTCAAAATGTTCTCCCAAAGCGAGGCCGGCGAGAATCCATAATTTTTTAGTTTCGAATAAACGGCGATATACACCTAAAAGTACATCGGCGGTACTGATATCCTGTTTTGATATAATAGTTCCTGCGTTTAAACTGTATATCATTTTACCTCCAAAAGGCATACCCGCCATTTCAATCCTCAGTCCCATAGGGATATTCTGCGGAGCTGTGTAACCATATTTATTTAGAAAATTATTTATTCTGGAATCTTTGGTGGTATAAAAAGTGGTGCTCGCGTTAAACATGAATACAAAAGCATGATCAGCAAGATCATCATGCTTATTCAATTGCAGCCCATTCCTGGTTTCATTGTTTGAAACAGTATCTACTTTACTCTGAGAAAAAAGTATTGCAGGAAGTAAAACAATAACAAGAATGAATAATCCCTTATTCATAATACAAAAGTATACAACAAATTGCTTATAAGGCGGCTTTATAGAGCATATTGCCGAACTTCGCGTTGTTATTTAACCAACTCTTTCTTCAAAAACAAAATCATGTCATTTCAGGCTTATATAGATAATATTAAAACAAAGACAGGTAAATCACCTTCCGATTTTAAGAAATTAGCTGAACAAAGAGGATTTTTAGAAAAAGGAAAACTTAAGCCAACAGTTAAAGCAGGAGAAATCATAAAATGGCTGAAAGAAGACTTTGATCTGGGTCACGGACATGCTATGGCTATTTACGCAACGTTTAAAGGGATGAAATAAAGATTCCTTTTACTGTCAAAAAGTGAAAATCTAAAAATTTCATGAAATACTTTATCTTTTTATTGCTGTTGGTATTTAGTGTCTCTTCCAATGCGCAGGACAGCGCCTGGATTAAAAGCCATTATTATAAAAGCGAACGTTACATCACCATGCGTGATGGCATCAGGCTTTTTACATCCATGTACATTCCATTAGACAGCACAGAAAAACATCCCATCCTTCTTACAAGAACGCCTTATTCCTGTGCACCTTATGGAGAAAATAACTGGCGTTCATGGTGGAACAGGTTTCAGCGGGAATATTTTAAGGAAGGTTATATCATGATAACCCAGGATATGCGTGGCCGTTATATGAGTGAAGGAGAATTTCATATCATTCCACCCTATATAAAAAATAAAAAATCTAAAACTGATATTGATGAAGCCAGTGATACCTATGACGCGATTGACTGGCTGGTAAAAAATGTTCCCGGTAATAATGGCAAAGTGGGTGTGGTGGGAATTTCCTATCCCGGTTTCGCAGCAACAGAAGCGTCATTGAGCGGCCATCCCGCATTAATGGCCGTAAGTCCGCAGGCACCGACAACAGATGCTTTCATGGGGGATGACGTACATCACAACGGCGCTTTTTTCCTTCAGGATACCTATGGCTTTCTCGTGGAGTTCGGCATCGGAATACCAAGGCAGGGGCCTACAACAGAAAATGCAGTTGGCATTCCACCTTTCACTGCGGATGCCTATGATTTTTATTTGCGCATGGGAGCACTCAGCAACATGACTAAAATTGCCGTAAAAAATAATATTCAAATATGGGGTGAGCTTATGCAGCACCCCGATTATGACACATGGTGGAAAGCCCATAATACAAGGGAAGGATTATATAATGTAAAGCCAGCCATGATGGAAGTGGGCGGATTGTTCGACGCAGAAGATTGTTTTGGTGCATGGAACGTATATAAAGCAATAGAAAAACAAAGTCCCGCTACCAGCAACAGACTGGTTATTGGTCCCTGGTTTCATGGCCAATGGGCAGGAGCCGATGGTACGCATTTAGGAAATGTACGCTTTGGTTCGAATACTTCAGTATGGTTTCAGCAGAACAGGGAAATTCCTTTTTTCAATTATTATCTCAAAGGCAAAGGCAGCCTGGACAGCATGGCAAAGGCAACCGTTTTTTTTACCGGAGAAAATATGTGGCATGAATTCAGCAAATGGCCGCCGCAAAATGTTCAATTCACCAATCTATATCTTCAGGCAGATCATCAACTTGGATTTTCACAACCTTCATCCCGCAACGACCCGGATGAATATGTGAGTGATCCTGCCAAACCTGTTCCTTACACGCAGGGTATACATGAAGACCGGACAAGAGAATATATGACCGATGACCAGCGTTTTACTGCCAACAGAACGGATGTACTCGTTTACAAAACAGATACACTGAAAGAAGATATGACCCTCGCAGGCCCTCTCACTGCAGATCTCAGGGTCAGTATTTCAACAACGGATGCAGATTTTGTTGTCAAACTGATAGATGTATTTCCCGACAATTTTGAATATCAAACAGACGCTAAAGGGCAAATGCCCGGCTATATCATGAATGGTTATCAAATGCTGGTTCGCGGAGATATTATGCGTGGTCGTTACCGGAACAGTTTTGAAAAGCCTGAAGCATTTGTTCCGGGGGAAATTTCAGATGTAAAATTTACCATGAATGATGTTGCACACACGTTTAAAAAAGGTCATCGTATCATGGTGCAAATTCAAAGCAGCTGGTTCCCGCTGGTCGATCGTAATCCGCAAAAAATGGTGGACATCTATACCTGTACTGATCAGGACTTTCAAAAAGCAACTATAAAAATATATCATGACTCCGGCCATGCATCTTTTTTAGTATTGCCGGTATTACACTGAATTATTATCAGGGATTCGTAGACCAGAGACTTACGTTTTTTACCAGTGCACGACGCGGCAGCTTAAGATGAGCTACAATCATCTCTGCAAAATCTTCTGGCTGAAGCACTTTTTCCGGATCTCCATCCGTTAATTTTAGTACTTTGGCCAAAGGGGTTGCTATCGTACTTGGATTTGCAGTGAATACCCTGATTCCTGATGAGCGCACTTCCATCATCAATGATTCTGAAAGGCCAACTAAACCAAATTTCGACGCACTGTAGGCGCTGGTATTTGAAAATCCTTTGAGTCCGGCAGTCGAAGAAACATTGACAATATCTCCTGTTTTTCTCGTAAGCATTGCCGGCAACACTTCATGAATACAATAATAGGATCCCAGCAAATTCGTTTGAATTATACTTTCCCATTCTTTAACCGACAACTCCATAAAGTTGCCAAACTTTGCGATGCCGGCATTATTGATAAGTATATCAATTTGACCAAACTCCCGGATGAATACATCTATAGCTGATGATACAGAAGTATAATCAGATATGTCGACGATTTGATATGAAGTCCTGATTTCCGAATTTAATTTACCGGCTTCTGCCATCAGGCTGATGAGATCCCGTTCGGTTCTGGAAATAAGGGCCAGATTCACGCCTTCTGCTGCAAGCGCTAATGAAATAGCGCGTCCCAGCCCCTTCCCGGCTCCTGTGATCAGTGCTGTTTTTCCTTTTAGAGATTCCATTCTTGATATGAAGATATAACCGGAATATCATTTTTTCTGCGCCTCATCCACCTGAATTGCAAGTGCTTCCGTGTAAGTTATGTCCACTTTGTCACCGACTTTCACACCATTCAGATTCTTTGGGTCTCTCACTTTTATAGTTTCTTTATTTCCCCTCGGTCCCATAAATGTAACAGTAGGCACTTTGGGGTCGATCGCAGTAATCAGAACGGTTACGGTAGTTTGTTGTGCCACAGCACCAGCAGGTTTCTCACCAGGCTTGGCAGCTGCAGTAGCAGTGGTGGTTTGCACTCCGGTTGCACCGTGTTGCCTGACTTCATATGCAATTGCTTCCGTATAAACGGCTGTAATGATGTCGCCTTTTTTAACCTGTGCAAGATTCTTTACGTTGTCACCTGCAATAAAACTGTGCTCTTTGCCATCCTTCGTTTTTACAGTAACCTCCCTTGTTTTCTGGTTAACCTGTACCACCGTTGCCGTTACCGTTTCGGATGACACTATAGCCTGCCCTTTGGTATCCTGTGCCTGCGAATTAGCTATGCTGAACAGGCTGATCAGCGCTGCGGCTGATGTTGTTTTGAAGTTCTTCATAAATGAAATTTTGGTATTTTTTTTCATGACTGTATTTTTAGTGCTTCCTAAAGTTAACCTAATTTGTTTCCGGATTTGTCTAAAGATTTTTAATTAATCCCCCGGTATCACCTGGGGAAATAATATTCTTCACCGTCTGTTTCAATCAGCAGGTCCGCTTCACTTGGTCAGGACGGTTAAACTGTCTCCGTCTGTTCCCAGACTTCCTGTCCTTTATGAAAAACTGCTTTACATACAAGGTGAAGCTTTTACTGAATCTCTTGCAAGGGATATGCTGGAAATAAATTATTTTGCTTTATTCCTGTCTGCAATCAAAAAATAAAATTCATGAAGTCATTCTCAAAACGCTTATTTCAATTTTTGACTTTCGTTTTGATCAGCGGAAATTGCTTTGCCCAGGCAAAATTAAAATCTGCTGAAATTTCATTCACCACACCGGCAAACACGGATGACAAAGACTGGAACACTCAAATAAAAGTATCACTATTTTTAATAGATGGGACGCTCGTGGGTGTTGCCGGTTACAATTCCTGTGATGCATCCACACCCAGTGCTGAAATGCTGGGCTGCTTTTGTTGCATCAACCCTGTAACGAAATTTAAAGACAATGGAGACCGAAGAGGTCCTTTTCCCGTTAAAATACTTAATAAGGTCCTGCAGCAAAATATACAGCCAGGATATTTCACCGTTACCATGTATCCAAACGGCAACGACAGGTGGGTCTTTATTCCAAATATAACTTTGAATTTTGACGATGGCACATCGGCCACTTTTGCCAGCTATTCAAATACGGTTATTGAACAGGATGCACCAACTGCAACGTTTTTAATTCATTAAAATATCCTTAACCCGATATAGACCTGAACCGTTCTTGTGTTCCAGGAGCCGGACTCTGATGTGTTATTGATATTGGAAAATCCATAAACATACCGAACGCCTCCTTTAAATTTCAGCAGGTTCAATTGTGCCCCTGCAACCATGGAGAAATCCCCGGATGTAATGGCATTTTTTCCCTCTGTTGTGAGATTGTCATTTTTATTTAAAAGGGTGCCAAACTGCGGACCCACAAGAAGACTCAAAATGGGGAGAGGTAGTTTGATGGTCAGCAGGATCGGAATATTCAAATATTGAAGTTTGATGCTTTGGTTGTTTGCACCCTGCGTATTGATCTGGCTAAACAAAACTTCCGGCTGGACTCCCAAAATAATAAGATTGACTTCAGCAAAAGCACCGGCCATGAATCCCCCCTTGAGTCCGCTTTGAACAGAGTAACCGTTCACCTCGCTCAGGTCCGTGCCAGCTTTGATACCAAGGTGTAATCCCTGGGCTTCAGTAGACAAACAATTCATTAAAACAAGAACGAATAAAAGAAGAAGGCAGTTTTTCATGGCTGACATAAAGAATGCGCTTACCATGATACATTAAAATATCGTACCAAAGATTCCGCCTAATGATGATGGCTGTCAGTATTTGTATCGACCTTAAGATAAGGTTTGTATTCCGCCAGTCTTCTTAAAAGATCCTTGTTCTCTTCTATGATAGCGGCTTTTTCCATATCTCCGGCAGGAAGTATGATATAGTTGAAAATAGAATGTTCCTTATCCAAAATATCCCCGCTGTTTATGGCGTAAGGATTATGCCCGTCCCATACCCCGTCAATGTCTTTATTATCTACCCTGGGAGCATAAAACATAAAATGCGGCATCACCATATTCACGACTTCTTTTTCTTCAGGTCCCGGATGTGTGCGCAATAGTGGAGATAACATATAAGAAACACCTGTACGCGAAGGAGCTTTGTATTTTCCTTCCTTAACTCCTTTTATGATGATATCCCTGATCTGGGATGGGCTGTATTTTCCACTGGCCCTCATTGCAGCCACATCAAGAAAAACAGGCAAATATGTTTTCGTACCTTCTGCATCATAACTTATAGCGCCATAAGTATCCTGAACAAATTCGGCATGTTCCCATTCAGTACGGTTCACAAAAGTTGAGAAGCCGTTAGTTCCCTGACGCGCAATATAATATCCCTTGTTTGGATCCAGGAGATATACTGTGGCAGCATCGCGCAGGTGAGCGGGAAGTGCACTTAAAGCGAAATCTCTCTCAAGATCAGGCGGCATTTTTTCGAGTTTCCAACCTTCGGACATTTGGCCAAAACTGTTGAAGGAAACAAAAACAATGACGACAAATAATAAAGTGCGCCTGCAAACTTTTCCAGGCGAACACAGGATTTTGAGTTGTTTCATATTATGAAGACAATCAGGTCACAGGATTCCGGACATGGAACCGGGTTATTATATATAGAATAAATTGAAACGAGTAGTACGGAACAGGATACAAAGCCTGTCTTTAGAATTAAGATCTCCATTAACAGACATTTAAAAACTAAGTAACTTTATTTTATGGAAAAGTTTTTATTATTAGTAAGAGAAGACATAAACATTCTTAAGCAATTAGGCGAAGAAGGGCGCTATAAAAACATGCGTCAAATGATGAAATGGGTAGAATCATTGGCAGAATCTGGGAATTATACCATTGGCGAGCCATTGGTGCTGTCGGGAAAATATGTGAGACGCGATGATGTACTTTCTGATGGCCCGTTTATCGAAGCCAAAGAAGGTATCAGTGGGTATATATTCCTGCAGGCCGAAAACATCGAACAGGCGGCTTCCATTGCACAAACCTGTCCATTGGTAATGGAGGACAGGATGATATTGGAAGTGAGGCCAGTAATGACAATAAACAATACGCTCCTTGATGGATGAGGTCCGGCTTGCAGCAGATAAATTGTATAAGAGCCATTTTGGAAAGATGGTTTCTTCTTTACTTCATTTCTCTGATGCTCTTGATCTGGAAGCAGCAGAGGACCTCGTGCAGGATTCCTTTTCAGCCGCCTTGGT
>DATHNR010000449.1:0-6605 GCA_035485835.1 Puia sp. | reverse complement strand
ATATTCCCGATTTCATCCAAAAATAAAGTACCGCCGGAAGCCATTTCAAAACGCCCCGTACGATCATCACGTGCATCCGTAAACGCTCCTTTTTTATGTCCGAATAATTCACTTTCGAATAAGGTTTCAGTCAGTGCACCCACATCCACTTTTACAAATTGCTTGGCTGCCCTTCCCGATCTTTCATGAATCATGCGGGCCATCAGGTCTTTCCCCGTACCGTTCTCTCCCATGATCAGGATATTGGCATCGGTCGGCGCAATTTTTTCCACCTTACTCAATATATCTCTCATCGGGGCTGACTGACCGATAAATGGCGTTTGACCCTGGCCTGAGGGCACATCATAAGATTTGGAAGGTGCCGAGCCATCTTTTTTCTGAAGTGTTTCACGGATCGTGGCTACCAGCTTTTCATTATGCCAGGGTTTCACGACAAAATCCAAAGCACCTTCTTTGAGGGATCTGACCGCCAGGTCAATATCTCCATAAGCAGTTATCATAATCACCGAGGCTGCTGCGTCCCATTCCCTTATCTTGCGCAACCAATATAGACCTTCGTTTCCTGTATTGATGGCACTATTAAAATTCATATCCAGTAAAATCAGGTCAAAATGATTTTTATATAATATTGACCTGATATTTTCGGGGTTTTTTTCAGTGAGGACCTCCGCGGCTTCTGTTTTTAAGAGCAGACGGACGGCGGTCAGGATATCCACGTCATCATCAATAACCAGGATACGCGCATTTTTTAAAACCATAGCCGTTAAAAATATTCATGCGAAGATGCAACAAAACAATGCCACAAGTTTACTCTAAGATAAGATGGTGACAATTAATTTTTTAAACAGAACCGGGCCAGAAAGGCCTGTATCAAAACCGAACAGTTCCTGTATCAGAAACGACCGGGATGGCCTGCACCCTATTTATAAATTGTTGTAAATCATAATCCTTAGGTTCTGGCACGTGGTTGCATTTATGGTATCCGTATTTTCAAAGTTTCAGCTATGATTATATCACCGGGTATTTTTATACCGGGTGCTTTTATAAAAAATATTTCAACCAATGGTAGACAGGGTTATCAAGAAAAAGAGATGGTCGACGAAAAGACTTCTGACAATCGGTGGTATTACCGCCCTTGTATTGCTGGCTTTTGGCAGTTATTATTTCACTTCCGGAAAGAGCCGCCTGAATGTGGATCTTGACCGTATTACAATTGCCGCGGTAACAAAAGGACCTTTCCAGGAAACCATTCCTGTAAATGGGGTCGTTCTGCCTATCAGCAGTATTTACCTGGATGCTACAGAAGGCGGCCGGGTGGAAGAAAAATATGTGGAAGACGGAACTTTTGTGAAGAAAGGCGACCCTATTCTCCGGCTATCAAATACTGACCTTGAACTCAGTCTGGCCAACCAGCAGACTTCAGTATATACCCTGCTTTCAAACATGCGCCTTTCCAGTGTGACTGCCCAGCAGAATACTGTAAGTAAACTGACCAGTCTGGCGGATGTGGAGAGTTTTTACAGAGAAGCGGACAGGGTATATACCCTTGACAAAAAGCTATATGCCCAGAAAGCCATTGGCTATCAGGAATATAAACAGGCGGAGAACAATTATAATTATTACCTGCAGAAGAAACAGCTTACCCAGGAAATCCTCAAACAGGATTCCATTTCTGTAAATCAGCAGGCGGCACAGGACAAACAATCTTATGAGGGGGCGCAAAAGACACTGGCCATTCTCCACAAAAAAGTAGGTGACCTGATCGTGAGGGCTCAGGTAGAAGGACAATTAACTTCCCTGGATGCGGAAGTGGGGCAATCCAAGACTGCCGGTACGCGACTTGGGCAGATTGACGTACTGACCGGCTTCAAAGTGCGTGTTGATGTGGATGAACATTATATATCAAGAGTATATAACGGTTTAATGGGCAAGTGGACTACCGGCGACACGACTTATGATCTTAAAATATTTAAAGTATATACGGTATCGACGGGTGGTCACTTCCAGGTGGATATGCAATTCGTTGGGGCGGCTCCCAAAGGAATCCGCCGCGGTCAGACTTTACAGATCCTCCTGGCACTCAGTGAAGAAAAAGTGGCTGTTCTTGTTCCCCGTGGAGGATTCTATCAGCAGACAGGTGGCAACTGGATATTTAAAGTGAGTGAAGATGGTAAAACAGCCTTCAGGGCCGACATACAACTGGGCAACCAAAACCCTGAATATTACGAGGTATTAAGCGGATTACAGCCGGGAGACAAAGTAGTGACCAGCAGTTATGAAAATTACGGAACCATGCAGGAACTCATACTTAAAAAATAATTCTCAATCACAGTATAAAGTAAAAAACAATGATAAAGATTCACGATCTGGAAAAGATCTACAGAACAGAAGAAGTAGAAACCATCGCCCTCAATAAGCTTTCATTCCAGGTGAATGAAGGTGAATTCGTAGCCGTGATGGGCCCCTCTGGTTGCGGCAAGTCAACCTTATTGAATATTCTCGGCCTGCTTGATGATCCGGATAGCGGAAGCTTTCTTTTCAACGGTATCGAAGTGGCTGGCTTCAATGAACGCAAAAGGGCCGATCTCAGGAAGAGAAATATCGGATTCGTGTTCCAGAGTTTCAACCTGATCGATGAGCTTACCGTTTTCGAAAATGTAGAACTGCCCCTGATTTACCTCGGCGTTAAAAGTGATGAAAGAAAAAAACGCGTGGAAGAAATGCTTGACAAAATGCAGATCATGCATCGCCGCAATCACTATCCCCAGCAATTATCCGGCGGTCAGCAGCAAAGGGTTGCCGTGGCCCGTGCCGTGGTTAACAAACCTAAACTGATACTGGCGGATGAACCGACAGGAAACCTGGATTCTTCCAATGGTAATGAAGTAATGGAATTGCTCACAGATCTGAATGAACAGGGCACAACCATCATCATGGTTACGCACTCAGAACACGACGCACGGTACAGTCACCGGATCATCCGCATGCTGGATGGACAGACTGTTACTGAAAATATTCTTGTGTAAGGCTGCGCCTTACTCAAAGTGTGAGAGTGTGAGAGTGTGAGAATGTGAGAGTGTGGGTCTGCCAACCGTAAAGGGTCATCGATCGGTATTAATGACATGAAGTCAAAGGGAAAAGTATGTTAAAGAATTATTTCAAAATCGCGTTCAGAAATCTCTGGAGGCACCGTGTTTTCTCCCTGATTAATATCCTGGGGCTGACGGTGGGCATGACCGCCTGTTTCCTGATTTTTCTGTACGTGCGTTTTGAATTGAGTTACGATAAATTTCATTCTAAATCCGACCGGATATACCGGATTGTATGTGATATAAAAACACCAACAGAAACCATGCATCCGGGAGGTCCTTCCTGGGCTGTCGGACCACACCTGATGGGTGGTTTTCCCCAGGTAGAGGCAGCCGTTCGTACAACGGATGACGAATTACTCGTGAGAAAAGGCAATTTCAAATTTCAGGAGAAGAGTTCCCTGTGGGCTGATTCTTCTTTCTTCCAGGTATTCGATTTTAAACTTGTAAAAGGAAATCCTAAAACAGCACTAAACGAACCGCTGAGCATTGTTTTTTCTGAATCAGCGGTGAAAAAATATTTTGGTGATAAAGATCCTTTAGGCCAAACCGTATTACTCACCGGGGATGGATTCACAGCTAAAATCACCGGAGTGATGAAAGATATTCCGGAAAATTCGATGATCAGGGCTGACATGATCGTATCCATGAATACGTTAACCCGCAAACTGAATCCGGGACTCGACGACCAGTGGGGAAATTATGGAAACAGGACTTATGTTCTTTTAAGGCCTGGCGCAAATGCAGCAGCATTTGAAAAACAAATTCCTGCATTCCTGGAAAAAATGAACGGGACAGAAATGAAGCAGCTGAATATGTACCCTACTTTAATACTTGAAAAATTCAAGGATGCATACCTGACTTCAGACCGTAACGACAGTAATTCAGGAAGCATCAAAAATGTTTATATATTTTCTGTTATCGCAGTTTTTATTCTTCTCATCGCCTGTTTTAATTTTATAAATCTTACAACTGCCCGTTCTGCGGAGAGAGCCAAGGAAGTGGGTATCCGAAAAGTAGTGGGTGCCGGAAGACAGCAACTTACCCGGCAGTTTATAGGTGAATCTGTTTTGATTTGTGTCATTGCTTTTATTCTGACAATCGCCGTTGCTGCATTGTTGCTTCCTTCCTTTAATCAACTGGCCGGCAAAACGCTCAGCAAAGGAATCTTTAACAATTTGAGTTTTATCGGTATCCTTTTTCTTGCAAGCATCGGAATCGGCGTGCTGGCTGGCATTTATCCGGCTCTTGTATTGTCTTCCTTCAAACCGGTTACTGTTCTTAAAGGAAGATTTACAACCGGAGCCAAGGGCAATTTGCTGAGAAAAGGTCTTGTCATTTCACAGTTCACTATTTCTATCGCATTGATTATAGCCACCATCATCGTTTATCTGCAGATGAATTTTATGCGTAACCAGGATCTGGGATTTAATAAAGACCAGATGATGGTAATTAATTCGAACGGTGATCCTGCGAAGGATGCTTTTGTGCACGCGGTATCATCATTACCGAATGTGAAATCTGTTGCCATGTCGTCCAGTGTACCAGGCGGAGGCAATATGGGAGCTTATTCAAAAATCCAGAATGTAAAAGGCGAAATGCAGATCGCAAATCTTGATCTGTATTTTGTAGACTTCGATTACCTGAAACAATTCGATATAAAAATGGCAGCCGGCAGGAGTTTCTCAAGAGATTTTATGACGGATACCACCCATGCAATGATCCTCAATGAATCGGCTGTGAAAATGTTTGGTTACCGTTCACCAAAGGATGCGGTTGGCCGCGATTTTAATCAATGGGGAAGGGAAGGAAAAATAATCGGTGTGATGAAAGACTTTCATTTTAAGTCATTGCAGGAAGTAATAAAACCACTTTCCATGCGTATTGAACCGAATGGCTGTTCCCTGATTTCAATCAAAGTTTCAGGAAATAATTTACCTGGTACCATTTCTTCCATTGAGAACAAATGGAATACCCTTATACCCGCGCGGCCATTCAGTTATTTTTTCCTGGATGAGTATTTTAATGAACAATACAAGTCGGAACAAAGATTCGGAAAACTGTTTTTGAATTTCGCCATTCTGGCTATTATCATATCCTGCCTTGGCCTGCTGGGTCTTGCTTCTTACAGCACCATGCAGCGAACCAGGGAAATTGGAATAAGAAAAGTGCTGGGTGCATCGGTAGGAAATATTGTAAACCTGCTTTCAAAAGAATTTTTAAGACTGGTTGGCATTGCAGTTATCATTGCATCTCCTATAGCATATTTCTCCATGCATAAATGGTTGATGGATTTTGCTTACAGGATACCGATTTCGTGGTGGATATTTGTTATAGCTGCTGTGACGGCTACGCTTATTGCAATACTTACCGTCAGCTTTCAGGCTATTAGAGCAGCCGTTTCGAATCCGGTGAAGAGTCTTAGATCGGAATAAGGCGAAAGGCGAAAGGCAGAAGGCTTAAGGCTTAAGGCAATTTGGAAATTTGCAAACGTAACTTAGACTATCGAATAATCCGGAATCATCGATAGACGATAAACGATACACGATTAACGAATGAACGACTGTATAAATAATTATAATGATTAAACTAGAACATATATCAAAGTGGATAAACCAGGGAAATATCCGGAATTTCATTCTGAAAGATATTAACCTGAATATCGGAGAAGGCGAATTTGTTTCCGTAATGGGACCTTCCGGCTCAGGCAAATCGACCCTGCTCAATATCATCGGCATGCTCGACACACCCTCTGAAGGAGATTACGATTTCATGGACCAGGAAGTTTACAAGCTGAAGGAAAAACAGCGTTCCAATCTTTATAAAACGCATATCGGTTTTGTATTCCAGGCATATCACTTGATTGATGAACTCACGGTTTATGAAAATATTGAAACTCCGTTGATTTACCAGGATGTAAAGTCTTCCGAACGCAAGGCTATTGTTGCGGATATTCTCGATCGATTCCAGATGGTAGGAAAGAAAGATTTGTTCCCTACCCAGCTTTCCGGAGGTCAGCAGCAGCTCGTGGGCATAGCAAGGGCGCTGGTTGCAAAACCCAAACTTATACTGGCCGATGAGCCGACCGGTAATCTGAATTCAAAACAGGGAGAAGAAATCATGGAACTTTTTGTACAACTCAATAAACAGGATGGTGTAACTATCATTCAGGTAACACATTCTGAAAAAAATGCCAGCTACGGAAAACGAATTATTCACCTGCTCGACGGACGCATTGAAAAAACGGTAACCAATTAAAAGAAGTAATGATGAAGCGGTACAGCAGTTGGATTTTTATTTTTATTCTGATTTTTCATATATCAGGTTTTAGTCAGGACAGCACAAAATACCTGACCATAAAACAATGTGTGGATCTCGCCATCAAGAATAACCTGCTGGTTCAGCAAAGCGAAATCACACTGGAAACGAATGGTGTTGCATTTAGACAATCCAAAGAAAATTTACTGCCTCAGATAAACGGTTCCATCTCTCAGGGAATGAACTTCGGAAGAAGTG
>DATHNR010000448.1:0-3333 GCA_035485835.1 Puia sp. | reverse complement strand
CCTGCACACGTGGCTTTGTCCACCGGTAATTTTTGGGAAGTGTTAGCCACAATTGCAAAAGTCTCATGGACATTTTCTTTTCAATAGTTTCCGTATGGATTACTCCGCTTCCTGCCGTCATCATCTGCAGATCACCTCCTTTCATTGTATGTGTTTCATCCCCCAATTCACCCTTTAACATCAGGGTAACCGTTTCAAATCCCGCATGCGGATGCGGGCCGCCGACAGGTTCATCCGTCTTTTTATCCAGCATATCATCCATTAACATGATGAATGGATCGGTATCCACGAAATTACCCTGGATAACCGGACGGGCCAGATGACCCGCTCCGAGAAATCCCGCATGAACAGCAGGCTTATATTGCCTGACTAATTTTCTTTTAACTGACATATTCTTTTTGTTTTTTTTCTTCTGCTACGGCCTGTTTTACCAGTTGAATCTCGCTGTGAATTTTAACTTCATCAGCCAGCATGGCACCGCCCCCTTCCATTAGTCCAAAATTAATGCCCCAGTCGCTTCTCTTAATTTTACCTGTTACAGTAAATCCGGCTCTTTCACCTCCCCATGGATCTTTTGTGGTTCCGCTATATTCCACGTTCAGTTGAACAGGACGGGTAATTTTTTTCAGCGTCAGGTTACCTGATAAAAGGAAATTTTCGCTGTCAATCTTTTCAATTCTGGTTGATTCAAATACCATTTCCGGATGCTGGTCTGCTGCGAAAAAATCGGAATTCCTCAGATGCGCATCCCGTTGTTCATTGTTCGTGTGAATTGAATTTATATCCGCCTTCAGTTGAATCTTTGCTGTACTGAAGTCATCATTCTGAGTTTCACCTTCTATACGAAAACTGTTGAAGAATCCGGAAACGTTACTGATCATCAGATGTCTTATCTTAAATCCCAGTTCACTATGCGTCGGATCAAGCTTCCATTTTGTAATAGACATATGTTTAATATTTTTTTGAAACACAAATTTAGACTAGATTTGCTATACAAAATATAGCACTATACTTTAGTATAGTGTATAGCAGCATAGTAAACTGTAAATCATGAAGAAAACAATCGAAGAAAAACATTCAGCCTGTACGAGTATTTTAAAGCCGGTCAGGGATTCCCTGGACATACTGAGCGGCAAATGGAAATTGCCGATTATCATTGCCCTGGACTTCGGAGAGAAGCGGTTTACAGAAATAGCACAGGAAGTGCATGGAATAACGGACAGGATGTTGTCAAAAGAATTGCGCGACCTGGAGCTAAATGGACTTGTTAAGAGAAATGTTCAGGATAGCTATCCAGTTAAAGTAACGTATGCATTAACAGGCCACAGTAAAACACTCAGGCCTGTGATCAATTCACTAAAAAACTGGGGAATCATGCACAAGAAAAAATTGCAGGAGGAATGCAGGGAATATAAATCTTCTGGCAAAAAAATTGCAGTTAAAGTCAAAGCGGATTCTATTTAAAACAGGATCGGCTTTAATTTAGATAGGGAACCCCTTTCTTTAAATTTTAAATCCTTAACGAATCATCTAGTAATTCACATAAAAAATTAAATATGAGATATCAAACTATAATTCCTGCAATACTTTTCTCAGTCATACTCCTTTCATGTGTCAGTAATAAGAAATTCGAGCAGGCACAGGCTGCCGCAAAGTCAACACGTGATTCACTGATGAATGTAAATTCCAATTTGCTGAGTTCATTAAATACATGTAAGGATTCGACAAATGCAAAAGATAAAAGGATTTCTGACCTTCAGTATCAAAACACATTTCTGAAGGAAAATAATACCCAGGCTTTAAAGCAGCTGCAGGATCTTTCGGTGATTACCAGCACACAGGCTGAAAGCATTAAAAAGTCAATGGAAAATATCGGAGTCAAGGATATGTATATCATGGATCTGCAGAGGGAAATGGCGAAAAAAGATTCTCTGAATATGGCCCTGGTTATGAACTTGAAAGGAGCTATTGGAAATATGGCAGATGAAGACATTAATATCAAAGTGGACAAAGGAGTTGTATTTATTGATATCTCGGACAAGCTTTTATTCAAGAGTGGAAAATATGATATTACAGACAGGGCGAAGGAAGTTCTGGGAAAAGTGGCCCTGGTATTAAAAAATCAACCGGATCTTGAATTCATGGTGGAAGGACATACAGACAGCATTCCTTATAAAAGACCTCCCCTGCTTGACAACTGGGACCTTAGTGTAAAACGTGCTACTGCAGTCGTGCGTATACTTCAGAATGAATATGGATTATCTCCCTATCATATTACTGCTGCAGGACGCAGTGAATACCAACCGGTGGCTACAAATGCCACAGAGGAAGGCCGTGCACTGAACCGTCGCACAAGGATCGTCATTCTGCCGCAACTTGACCAGTTCTTTAAATTGCTTGAAACGAAATAAACGATTTCTTAAGGTATTTCTCTTATTCCAGAATCGCTGTAGAATAGCTATTGTATTGTAGCCAGAAGAACTAATTATTGGATTGTCTTAACAGTATATGGTATAAAAATAATTTAAATCTTATTAATTATTTAATTTAACTTGTTAAGCGTGCTGCTGGCTTAAGTTTTTAATTACCTGATAAACAAATATCTAAATTTCAAAAATTTAGGTTATCAGACAAGGTCAAATCCGGCGACAAAGGATACACATCTTACAATCTTATAAAATTTTCTTTTTAATACATCGGACCCCAGGCTTAGCTTCCTAGAAATTACTAAAACCCTACATGAAAGAATATATAATACTTCTTTGCGGAATGTTTATTTTTTCTAATGCGTTTACTCAGCCAACTATATCCGATTTTACACCAAAATCCGGTCCAATTGGAACATTGGTAACTATAGAAGGAACCAATTTTGATCCGCTTGCGACAAATAATATTGTTTATTTTGGTCCGGTAAGAGGGATAATATCTTCTTCAAGTCCGACAACACTCGTAGTAGCTGTTCCGATTGGAACCATGTATACCTCAATTACCGTAACAACAAATTACTTAACTGCATATTCTTCCAAACCATTTGTTGTAACATTTACGGGTGGTGGCTCGTTTGCTGCAAAACAAGATTTTGCAACAGGACTAGTACCCAGAATGTTTGTTGTTGGTGATCTGGATGGCGATGGTAAAGTCGATCTCGCTGTCGCAAATAAATCTGAGAATAATATTTCAATACTAATAAACACCAGTACATCAGGCGTCATTTCTTATGCTCCTAAAATAGATTATCCGGCAAGCTCAAGTTCTTTTATTTCAATCGGCGACATTGATGGAGATGGTAAATTAGATATAGTTATAACCAATACTAACGTTACTCCTAATATG
>DATHNR010000447.1:0-4400 GCA_035485835.1 Puia sp. | reverse complement strand
TATGGCAAGGCCGCCGCATTCACTTAAAAAAGATAAACTGGTAGAAGCCGTGGGGGGTTTGCGCATTATGGACGATGTTGGAATTAAAGTTCATACACTCAGGCATCTTAAACTTCATGGAAAAATGCTGATTGCAGATGGTAACCGTGCAATTGTAGGTTCTATTAATCTCGCTCCGGGTAGTTTTGATGACAGAAGGGAACTTGCCATCGAAGTACATGATGAAGATATTATTGAAAGACTTCAGCAAATCGCTCACGAGGATTGGCAAAATTCACATCCGCTGGATTTAACGGATGAGGGCCTCATCTCTGACCTGGAAGAAAAAGGTGATGGGGGAGATGAGAATCTTGGACTAAATCTGAAGAAAAAGCATGACGATGACGATTGAGGCTTAAGGCGTAATGCGCAAAGCTAAAGGCTTAAAGATTTTTTTTTGAATCTCTAATGATCTTACTGGTTTATTACATTGCCATTAAAAAGCCTTAAGCCTTTTGCCTTGGGCCTTAAGCTTAAAAAGTCTTTGGGCTTTAGGCTTATTACATTCTTTCAGGTACCCTGATACCCAATAAACTCATGGCTGACTGAATAATATTAGCCGTCATAACGCATATCCTTAAACGCAATTGCTTTTTATGCTCAGATTCTGCCCGTCCGATTGAATGTTCGGAATAAAATGAGTTAAATATTTTAGCTATACTGAATACATAATTGGCGACCAGCGAAGGATTCATCTCAACACAGGCCTGCTGTAATAGCGAACTATACTTCTCAAGTGAAATCAACAATTCTTTCTCCAATGGTAGTAGGGCTGTTTTTTCAGATTCGGAATATTCGCCAATTGATTCTTTTCTTAATATAGATTTTATGCGGGCATGTGCATACTGAACAAATGGCCCTGTAAATCCATGGAAGTCGATAGATTCGTCAGGATTAAATACCATTCGTTTTTTGGGATCAACGCGGAGAAGAAAGAATTTCAGGGCACCCAGTCCAATCGTATCATAAAGTTCCTTTCTTTCTTTTTCCGTAAAATCATCTACTTTACCCAGTTCCTCTGTATGTTTTGCAGCGATACCTGTCATTTCATCAATAATATCATCGGCATCTACAACGGTTCCTTCACGTGTTTTCATTCTTCCTGAAGGAAGTTCAACCAGTCCGTATGATAAATGATAAAGCCCTGCTGCGGAAGGCAATTGGAGTTTCTGACAAATGAGTTTAAGGACTTTAAAATGATAATTCTGTTCATCAGCCACCACATATATGCTAAGATCCGTATGATATTCCTCATATTTCCTGTCTGCCAGACCAATATCCTGCGTCATATATACCGCGGTTCCATCACTTCGCTGTACGATCTTTTCATCAAGTCCATCAGGCTTCAGATCTATCCAGACACTGCCATCCTCTTTTTTAAAAAAAACTTTTTTATCTAATCCCATTTCGACAAGATCCTTACCAAGAAGGTATGTCTGGCTTTCATAATATATTTTATCAAAATCGCTGCCGATACGTTTGTACGTAATATCAAAACCGGCATAAACCCAAGCATTCATTTTTTTCCATAATTCTATCACTTCAGGAACACCTGCTTCCCAGTCAACCAGCATTTTTTGTGCTGCTTTCATCAGCGGAGCTTCTTTTTCGGCTTTTTCCTTAGTAAGCCCTGATGTCAACAGAGTTTCTACCTGTTTCTTTAATTCGACCCCGAATAAAACGTAATAGTCCCCAACAAAATGATCCCCCTTTAAACCTGTGCTTTCGGGAGTGGCTCCGTTTGCAAACAATTTCCAGGCAACCATACTTTTACAAATATGAATACCCCTGTCATTCGCAATGCACGTTTTAATAATGCCGTAACCTAAGATTTTATAAATGGCAGCTACACTCCAGCCTAAAAAATTGTTCCTGAGATGCCCCAGGTGCAGAGGCTTATTTGTATTGGGAGAAGAATATTCAACCATGACGCGTTTCCCATTAACAGATTGCGATCCATACGATGCATTATTATATTGGGTATGAAGGAAATCAATTAAAATATTATCAGCCATTACCAGGTTCAGAAAACCTTTGATAACGTTAAATTCTGAAAACCAGCCGGGATTTGAGTTAAGCAGGGCTTCTCCGATTCCCTGACCGAGGGCGTCGGGTGAAGTTTTCAAAATTTTACTGTAAGAAAATAAAACGACAGTATAGTCTCCCCTGAATTCCGGCTTGGTTTCGTTAACCAGCACGTCCTGTGAATCAATCCGGTAATTATATTTTTCGGCTAAAACAGCCTGAACGGCCAGTTTGATGCCGGGTACAAGCTCCATTCTAAAATAATTGTGCGCAAAAGTAGTATTTGTTAGTTATACTATCTGCTTCGTTTATATTAACTTCGCGCCCGGAATCTGAGGATTTATGCCAAAAAAGGAGATCATTTCCATAATAGATTTTTTTTA
The DNA here is from genome assembly GCA_035485835.1 of Puia sp. Classification (GTDB taxonomy): domain Bacteria; phylum Bacteroidota; class Bacteroidia; order Chitinophagales; family Chitinophagaceae; genus Puia. Next base: position 1,953 of record DATHNR010000447.1, on the reverse strand, counting down.
TCCCCCTTTCCGTAAGATCTTCTCTCCACAGACTTTCCGGTATGCAGCCTGCGGGGGCGCCAACACAATCCTTGATATTTTGGTTTTTTTCATGGCTTATAACTATATCCTTCATAAACAGGTTTTACATCTGGGATTTATTTCTTTTAAACCTCATATTGCTGCATTTATTATCTCCTTTCTCATCAGTTTTCCAACCGGCTTTATGTTGATGCGGTATGTTGTTTTTCCGGGATCTGTACTTCACGGACGCGTTCAGCTTTTCCGGTATTTCGTTCTCGTTTTAATCTGCATAATCCTTAATTATATTTTCATCCGCCTGTTTGTTGAACAATTTCATATATATCCTACCATTGCAAAGATTATAACCACTGCCATTGTGGTTTCTTTCAGCTATGTGACGCAGAAGAATTTTACTTTTAAGTCAAGCCCTGTAAGGCATAAGGCTTAAGGCTGAAAGCGTAAGGCGTAAAGCTGAAAGCATAGGACGTAATGCTTAGAGATAAATTTCAAATCCTGACTCCATTTTCAACGAGCATCTTGTTTTGAAATAAAATGAGGCAATTATGCCACAGCGCCCGAATTTTAAAATAAAATGTAGGGTATAATTCTTATTGGTCCTTTATAACGCATATTGTAGTGCATTTGGAATTATTATTGTTAGTATATTTAATTCTATTATCACATTATTTCACGAAGCTTTAAGCCTTATGCTTTGAGCCTTATGCTTAAAAAACGATTGCCATGACTACAACACGCAGAAATTTTTTAAAAACCAGCGGATTATCTGTTGCTGCCCTTGCCATTGGATCAAATAAACTATTTGCAGCATATCCGGATAAATATGTTGGAATTCAACTTTATACTGTCCGGGATGCTATGTATAAAGATCCTTCAGGAACTTTAAAAAGTTTATCGGACATGGGCTACAAATATGTGGAGCATGCCAATTACAAGGACAGGAAATTTTATGGATATGCTCCAACTGAATTTAAAAAACTCCTGGATGGATATAATCTGAATATGATCAGCGGCCATGTGCAGATGCTTCCAAAGGATTATGATTTTTCAAAAAATGATTTTTCAGACAAGTGGAAATATACGGTTGAGGATGCAGCTACTGCAGGTCAGAAATACCTGGTGTCTCCCTGGCTTGATGATAGTCTGAGGAAGAATATGAATGATTTCAAAGCATATATGGATGTTTTCAATAAATCCGGAATGCTTTGTCAGAAATCAGGAATGAAATTTGGCTATCACAATCACGATTTTGAATTCACAACGATGATAGACGGTCAATTGCTCTACGATCTGATACTTAATAATACAGATCCTGCACTGGTAGCGCAACAACTTGATATGGGCAACCTGTATAATGGTGGCTTTAAAGCAATTGATGTTGCTAAAAAATTTCCGGGGCGTTTTGAACTGATGCATGTAAAAGATGAGATACCAGTTACCACAGCTTCTAAAGAAAAATTTGAAAGCACCATCCTTGGCAAGGGTATTGTCGGAACAAAAGAAGTCTGCGATATCGGACGTACCAGTGGCGGTACCAAATGGTTTATAATCGAACAGGAATCCTACCAGGGAATGAATCCTATCGATTGTTCGAAGCAGGATTTGGCCATCATAAACGGGTGGGGGTATTAACGCTTAACGCCTAACGCTTAACGCAAAAAGACATTCGTCTTGATATTTTTACAAATAGTAAACCCTTTCTAAAAGAAAGGGTTTACTATTTAAATTATCCGTCGTTACGCGTTAAGCGTTACGCGTTTAGCGTTAATATCTGTAATGATCTGCCTTATATGGTCCCTTCACTGGAATGCCGAGATATTCACTTTGCACCTCAGTCAGTTCATCCAGCGTCACACCAATCTTAGGCAGGTGCAGTCGGGCAACTTTTTCATCCAGATGTTTTGGAAGAACAAAAACTTTATTGTCGTACTT
>DATHNR010000446.1:0-6490 GCA_035485835.1 Puia sp. | reverse complement strand
ACGGATATGCCATGATTCAGCTGGATAAAGAAAAAGCTCAGATCACATATTATGCTTCTTATAAAAAAAATATTGATTCAGATCCGGGCAGGGATAATCCGGTCTTCAGGGAATCCTGGATTTCCGACGGAATAAGCGGTCAGATCGTTTTTGAGAAGGCAGAAGATCTTACGATTGGAAATAATCCTGAAAATCGCATATCCTGGTTTGGCAAGATAGATCCGGTTCTTGTGAGTCAGTAAATGATACATACATGGCAATTCCAACTTCAAAATCCGGCATTTCAATTTCACGCAAGAGATGGAAAAATTATGTGAATGACCAGAGCGCTAATCCGCTGAGGTTTTCCAAACCACAAAGCTTATCAGAATTACGTGAGATACTGGAAGAAGCGCGCAGACTCGGACTTAAAGTAAAGGCTATCGGATCGGGTCACTCTTCTTCAGATATTGCAATTAGCAGGGACTGGATGATTGATACACATGCGCTCGACAACATATTTGATAATGCACAACTGGACCTGAATACACCCGGAGACAATTTATTCTTCGTTGAATGTGGAATCCGCATCAGGGAAGTAAACAGGGAGTTGGAAAAACGCGGGAAAGCACTTATCAATATGGGGGCTTATGACGGACAGACGATTGCTGGTGTCATATCTACATCTACTCATGGTTCCGGAATAACACTGGGTGCTTTTCCGGATTACCTGAGATCCATTTTTCTCCTCGCTGAAGACGGAACATTACATCAGATTGAACGTTCACCTGGTAAAGGAATCTCGAAAGGTCCTTCACAAATACGGGAAGCAGGACAGATAAACTTTATTCAGGATGATGATTATTTCTTTTCGGCAGGTGTGAGTATGGGTTGTTTAGGGATCATCTATGCTGTCGTCATTGAAGTTACAAACAAATACATGCTGGAAGAAACCAGGCATTTTTCCAAATGGTCTCAAGTAAAAAAAGAACTTCAGGAGGGTAAAATATTACGTGATAGAAGACATTATGAAGTGCTGGTAAGTCCTTATTTTTTTAGCGGAAATGATCACAAATGCCTGGTAACAGAAAGAATTATTTCTCATCGTGAATATAAAAGTCCTTTGATACCGAGAGGGCACCGTAAAATATTGCCGGAGTTATTTGTTCGCATCGTGCCGACTTTTATAATTGATTTCGCAATCCGTTTCCTGATCAATCATTTTCCAAAAATAATTCCTTCATTCGTTCAGACGGAAATTACTACGCTTACCGATAAGGGATATATTGATAAAAGTTATAAGGTACTCAACCTTGGAAAGGATAATAATCTTGCGGCATATGCAACTGAGATCGCATTACCTGAAAAAAGATATCTCGATGCCGTGGAAGAAATTATCAGGATAGTAAATAAAAGTGTGGATGAAGGCAGACAATATCTGACAGCTCCGTTCTCTCTACGGTTTGTAAAATGCAGTCCGTTTTATTTATCAATGCAGCATGGGGATACTGATGAATTTGTTTGTATGATAGAATTTCCGACTGTCAGTAAAACAATCGGTGGTCTGGAATTGCTCGCCCGGATAGAAGATGCCCTTTATCGTTTTGGCGGCATCCCGCACTGGGGCCAAATAAATCATGTGGGTGGTCAGGGGCAGTCTTCTGTGGAAAAACTCTATCCAAGATTTAAGGACTGGATGCGGATTTATAAGATACTGGCATCCGAAGGAAGATTTGAAAATGATTTTACGCATCGCTGTGGTATTAGTCACTTTCACGATTTAATATAAAGGATCCTTTAAAATAAATTATTATGTCCAGACTCGCATCCCCCATCTCACAAATCAAATCATCCTACGATATCATTGTAATTGGTTCCGGATATGGCGGCAGTATCACGGCCTCCAGAATGTCGCGGGCAGGAAAGAAAGTTTGTCTGCTTGAACGCGGCAAGGAATTTCAACCGGGTGAATACCCAAATACCTTCCAGGCTGCTTCTCCTGAAACACAAATTGATATACCAGAAAAGCATATCGGGAAAAAGTTTGGACTCTTCGATATACGTGTCAATAAAGAAATCAATATTGTTCAGGGTTGCGGACTGGGTGGTACTTCACTTATCAATGCTAACGTGGGCATGGAGCCTGTGACCGATGTGCTGAAGGATCCTGTATGGCCTGTTGCACTCAGGAACGATCAGACAACACTTCAATTTGCTTATCATGCTGTAAATGATATGCTGAAGACGACACCATATCCTGATAAGAGACCAGTCCCCGCGAAAGCACATTCAATGAAAACAGCGGCAGGAAAAATGGGTGTGGCAGATAAATGGAAATACACTCCTGTTTATGTCAACTTCGATATTGACGGGCCCAATCATGTAGGGGTAAATCAGAAACCCTGTATCGGATGCGGAGAGTGTTGCTCAGGATGCAATTTCTTTGCGAAGAATACGATGATTATGAATTATTTACCCGACGCAAAAAATCATGGTGCAGAAATATACACGGAGGTGAACGTAAGGTTTGTAGAACAGCATAACGGCGAATGGAAAGTTCATTATAATCTTTTTATTACGGGAGATGAAGATTACAATGCACCGACAGTTTTTATTACAGCAAAAGTGGTGGTTCTCTCCGCGGGATCACTGGGATCTACCGAACTGTTACTTCGTTCAGCACAAAATGGTCTGTCCTGTTCAGGACTCGCAGGTCATCATTTTTCGGGAAATGGAGATTTCCTTGCTTTTGGATATAACAATGAACTACGCGCAAATTCAATAGGCATAGGCACAAGGCCAAATAATATCGAAGATCCGATCGGTCCGAATATCGCGAGTATTATTGACCTGAGGAATGGCGCAGACGGTCCTGATGCGATGGTGATAGAAGAAGGTGTTGTGCCAGGACTCATGGCCGGGGGTTTTAAAACACTTATCTCAACCGCCGCTGGTCTCGAGGGGAAAAATACTGGCAATGGTTTTTATGATGCATGGAAAAAATTTCTTCGGGCAGCAGATAGTTTTTTCCGCGGACCATATCACGGTGCCACCAATCATACACTGACTTATCTTGTCATGACCCGCGATGATGACAGGGGACAAATGGTACTTGAAAAAGACAGGCTGCGGATTGAATGGCCGGGTGCGGGTGATCAGCCTGTTTTCGAAAAGGTCAGTAATAAATTGCTGGAGTTGACAGGAAAACTTGATGGAGTTTATACAAGGAACCCGCTCTGGACAAAATTATTTTCTGACCGGCTGGTTACGGTTCATCCGCTGGGGGGCTGCATCATGGGAGATGATGCTTCGAAAGGGGTAGTAAATCACAAAGGACAGGTATTTGCCGGAACTAGTGGTGAGTCAGTTTATGAAGGGCTCTATATCAGCGACGGGTCGATCGTAAATCGTCCCTTAGGAATCAATCCTTCACTTACTATTTCCGCACTGGCCGAGCGCAATTGTATTTATATGGCAAAAGACAGGGGCTGGACTTTCGGATATGAATTTCCTTAATCTTCCGCCTAAGTGATTTTACTTAGTAAAAATCCAGGATCGGTGATTAATTATTAGTTCACAGAAAATTGGCCTGATTTTTATTTTAACTCGTTATCTTTATTCTGCTGCTAAAATAATACGAAAGGTCACCGCTAATCCACGATTTAAGTTTTATCTATACCTGGAAAATTAAATTTCTGACGGGATTCTATTTAAAAAGAAACAATGTCACTCTCAGGCTTCAGGGACTTGTTGATCATCATCGGCATCTACTGCTATTTTATAGCATGGGTATATTTGCATACTTACTATGATAGTTTTGGAATTACAACGGAATCACTCCGGCTGAGTTATACTTCTTATCTGATTTTTTCTTACGATGTACTTACCTCCGATGCATTTATCCGGTTTTCCATCTGGGCTGTAATTGCATTTATTTGTTTAAGTGCAATTTTTTTATACCTGCTTCATAAATTTCAAAGGCCGGGTCGCATGCGTCTTCGTTTTATCAGAACATGTGCGATCCTGCTGGCCATGGTAGCCCTCTTCCCGATCCTGTTTCAAATCGCAAAACAGACCGCACTCGCAAATTATTCTGACGACCGCACCAACACCGGTAGTAAACATAGAATTGAATTTATTTTCAGGAAGGATACAGGAATGGACAGTAATGCAGTAAAATCCAATTATTCGCTAAGCCTTTTGAGTTCCGATGCGGGGAAAAACCTGCGTTTGCTCGGAGAAACGGATGAATATTTTATTGTATTGAACCAGTTGCCTTACGACAGGCAGGTAGGAAGTTTTCCGGAAGGGGCGGTGTATTATATCGATAAGAAAGATATACTGGTCAGCCATATTATATTGAGTTCGCGTTAAACCTATTTTATGAAATTCATTTTTTTTCTATTCATCGCCATGCTGGTAATTTCCTGTCACAGTTCCAATTCGACTGAACAACCGAATCCGGATACTTCATCTGGTCAGAATACAGCAGACAGTACCATCGCCAATTCTAAAAATAATGGCCAGGGTGGGGCAGTGGTACATGATACCATTTTATTTGTGGGTAAATCAGCCCGCTGGAAAAAAAGCCCGCAGGAGATTTATGATGGAACTTATGATTCTCTCAGCGATCTGTTTATTCCATGTGGTAAAACGAATTCTATCAAAGTCGGAATGGCAGATATTGAATATGACCTGGTGAGTAATTGTGATACTTCATTTGGATCAAGGGTAAGACTCTTTGATCTGATCCGCGGTGGAACAACAGCCATTCCACTGCCTCACCAGATCGAACTGAAGAATGGCCAGCTTCAGAATAAAGATGTTCATTTCATTGCCGGGTCGCAGACTATCACGCTCAAGCCGGCACAGTCAGCAAGGGTTCAACAGGCCGCTGCTGAAAGAAGGGATATTTATATTAAGAAGCAGGTTATGGCAGGAGGGAAATAAAAAGAGATAATCATTTTTTCAATAAACCTTTAATAAAAAACTATGAAACAGGTAGCTTTTACAAGACATGGGATTTTACGTGGCCTTGATGCCGCAAGTAAATCCAATACTTCAGAAGGACGATTCGGAAGAATGTTCAGAACCCTGCAAAAAGCTGATTTTAGTCAGGATGTTCTTAAAAAACTGGGAGACGAAATGGTTTCTGAAAAAGATGACCCGCCAACACCGGAAGATGCGAATCCCAGGGATGATGAAGAGAATACAGGTATTCATGCAGGATATACTTATCTCGGACAATTTATTGATCATGATATCACATTCGATCCGGCGAGTTCCCTGATGAAACAAAATGATCCGGATGCACTGGAAGATTTCAGAACACCAAGGTTTGATCTCGATAATATTTACGGGCGGGGTCCGGATGATCAGCCCTATCTATACTTCCAGGATGGAAAAAAACTTCTGCTTAGTTCAAGACAACTCACCGGAAGTCCATTTGATAATAATGTGCGTGACCTGGCAAGAAATTCACCGGATCCTAAAGACATGGGAGCTCCGAAACGAGCCATCATTGGCGATCCACGCAATGATGAGAATGTGATTGTGTCACAGCTTGAAGGGATTTTTATCCGCTTCCATAACCGGATGGTGGATTTATTTCCGGATGATCCATTAGAAAAAGTGCAGAAAAGAGTCCGCTGGCACTATCAATGGGTGATCATTCATGATTTTTTACCAACCATCCTGGGCCAGGATATGGTAGACAAGATATATTCATCGCCGGATAAAAAACCAAATCTTGAGTTTTATCACTGGTATAAATTTCCTTATATGCCTGTGGAGTTTTCTGTTGCTGCTTATCGGTTCGGACATTCCATGGTTCGTCCTGAGTACAGATTAAATACAACGCTGCCAAACAGGTTTGATATTTTTTCCTCAGATCCTGCAACCAGTCTTACGGGATTCCGGGAATTTCCGAGTCCCTGGGCAATTGACTGGAGACTTTTTTATGATTTTGGAAACAACGCAAATCAGTTTAGTAAAGAGCGGATTCAGCCTGCATATAAAATCGATACTTCACTGGTAAATCCGTTGAAAAATCTGCCGACAATTATTGCGACGCAGGTAGGGAATCTTGCACAGAGGAACCTGCTGAGGGGATTAAGTATGGGACTTCCATCAGGACAGGATGTGGCACGAGCCATGGGGCAACCTGTTATTCCGGATGATCTTTTAAAAGTTGGCAAAGCCAATCAGGACGGAGTGAATAAAGATAATAAAACACTGGTGAGCATTGATAAATCATTCAAAAACAAAGCACCACTATGGTTTTATGTTTTAGCCGAAGCGATGCAGGAATTTAAAAATAATGATACGCCCATCCGGATGGGGCCCGTGGGTGGAAGGATAATCGGGGAAGTATTCTTTGGTTTGCTGGATGGAGACAGTCATTCATATATTAACCAGCATCCTCATTTTACTCCTGATAAACAATTTTTGAATGCAGCTGGAAAGTTTGGAATTGCAGAATTGATTACGCAGGCAAAACAGGCCTGAGATG
>DATHNR010000445.1:0-3379 GCA_035485835.1 Puia sp. | reverse complement strand
TGGATATTATGGACCGCGTTGCGAGAAGACATAAACTTCGCGCATTACTTCATGAAAAGCCTTTTGCTGGAATCAACGGAAACGGGAAACACAATAACTGGAGTATGTCTACGGACACAGGCGTTAACCTTCTCGCACCTGGTAAAACACCCAAGACCAACCTGATGTTCCTGACGTTTTTTGTCAACACGATCAAGGCAGTTCATGACTACGCAGATGTACTCAGGGCGTCCATTGCTTCCGCAGCCAATGATCACCGGTTGGGTGCTAATGAAGCACCTCCTGCGATCATTTCAGTTTTCATCGGTGGATTTCTTACCAAAGTTCTGGAAGACATTAAAGAACGTGTAGGCGCTAAATTCGACGAACAGGATGAAGCTATACTTAAACTCGACCTTCACCGCAGCATCCCTGAATTACTACTGGACAATACAGACCGTAACCGGACTTCACCATTTGCCTTCACAGGAAATAAATTTGAATTCCGTGCTGTAGGTTCCTCAGCAAATTGCGCCAATGCGATGACTTCCCTCAACACCATTATGGCAGAAACACTTAAGAATTTTAAAAAAGAAGTGGATGCCCTGATTGAAAAAGGAGAGAAAAAGGAAATCGCCATCATGCACGTAATCAGGGAATATATTGTGAGCAGCGAAAAAGTACTTTTTGAAGGAAATAATTATAGCGATGAATGGGAAAAAGAAGCTAAAAAAAGAGGATTGCCCAATGTAAAGACAACCCCTCTTGCACTGGACGCACTCTTAACTGAAAAAGCAAAACATCTGTTTGAATCAAATAATGTTTTAAACCACGTCGAACTGGAAGCTCGTCACGAGATTGAGCTTGAAAAATATGTAAAAAAAGTGCAGATAGAAGCCAGGATTATGGGTGAGCTTTGCACCAGTCATATCCTCCCCCCTGCTTTTAAATACCAGAATACGCTAATACAAAACATCATCGGACTTAAGGAAATCGGTCTGAAAGAACCCGCTTTCGCTAATCAAAAACAAATCCTTGAAAAGATTTCTGAACATATTTCAGTGATCAGCGAACAGGTTGGTAAAATGATTGAAGCAAGAAAAAAAGCCAATGCCCTGACTGATTCCAGAGCTAAAGCAATCGCTTACTGTGACGATATCAAAGATGCATTCTTTGATAAAATCAGGTATCATGTAGACAAACTGGAGGTTCTTATCGATGACAGCGAATGGCTGCTTCCCAAATATCGGGAGATTCTCTTCCTGAGATAATGATGAATAATTCTATTTAAAAAAGGGCCCCCACTCAGGGCCCTTTTTTTATTGAATAATGTTTATTGCAAATATGTTTTTATTGAATAAAATCTAATATTAAGATTATATTAAATAAAAATATATATGATCTAATAACAAATTAGAATTAGAATTAATAATACTTTCACATTTATAAATAAGTATTACATATTTATTTAATGCGCTTGTAAAACCTTCCTATTCGCTGATACGTGACGTGATTTCGCTCCATCCAATTATTTGAAAACCGCTTCGATTACGATTCAGCTTAGCCATTAAAAATGTTAAGTCAGATTCCCTGGTCAGGAATCTGAAAAGATGTTAAAGCAGGGTCCCTGGTCAGGATTCTGTCAATTTTCAGTAAACATTTAAAACAAACAGCAATGGTTAAAAACTTCAAACTGCTTATTATCGCTATCGTATCTTTTGTTTACGTGCACGGTCAGGATTCAACTAAAACGGCAGCGGCTCCTGTGCCTGCCAAAGTTGATTCAGTCCCACCGTCTCCGGCGACAACTTTTTCTGGCTCTTTGGATCTTTATTACAGATACAATTTTGCCAATGCGCCAAGTTTTAATAACAACTATACCAGCTTCACCAATTCACAAAATTCGTTCGAACTTGGAATGGCAACAATCCGGGCAGATCATAGCTGGTCAAAAGCTGGTGTAACTGTCGAACTCGGATTTGGAAGAAGAGCGCAGGAATTTTCTTACAATGAAGCTTACCAGGGAGGTGCAGTAGGTGCACCACCAACCCCTTATTTTTCCCTCGCCAATGTAGTACAGGCTTATGTATACTATAATCTCACAGATAAAATCAAACTAACCGCCGGTAAATGGGGAACCCATATTGGTTATGAAGTGGTGGATGCTGCTTCGAACCGGAACTACTCGATGGGATATATGTTCTCCTATGGTCCATTTTATAATATGGGTTTGAAGGCTGATGTAACATTAAGCAGTAAGACTGCATTCATGATAGGTATATCCAATCCGACGGACAATACAACTACGATGAGTCAGAATAAAATGGCCATTGCCCAATTCTCGGTTCTTCCGAACGCCAATTGGAAATTTTATTTGAATTACCAGGGGGGCACAACAAGTGATACTTCTTCGCTGAATCAGTTTGACCTGGTTATAAATGGAACTTTTTCTCCAAAATTCGGGATCGGTTTTAACGCTACCGATCAAACTCGTAAGTATACCACTTTGGGAAATGTAAACTGGTGGGGTGCTGCTTTATATCTGAACTGGGATCCGAGTTCTTTATTCGGTCTGACTTTAAGAAGTGAATATTTTGATGACAAGGATAATGTGGTTACACCCGGTAGTTTCACTGAATTTACTTTAACCGGTGCATTTCATTTGGGAAAACTGACTTTCATGCCTGAACTCAGGCTCGATGGATCAAAAAGTTCAGCATTCCTGAAACATGATGACACACCGACAAACAGCACATTCAGTGCAATTTTTGCCGCAACCTATGTCTTTTAATAAATGGATCTGAAACTTATTCAAATACTTGAACAGGCAGCAACTTTTAAAGTATCTGAATATATTATTTACTCAATTTCAATCAACTAGACTATGCTCTTCCTAAAAAACATCAGCAAAACAGCCACACCGACCATTTGTGTCCCCTTGTCAAAATCACAAAGATGGAAACTGGGACTCGGAATTTTTCTAGGTAAAATGCTTGGATTATTCATTGTTCTTATTGCAATGAAAATGATTCCGGCACTCATCGCTACGAAAGCATATGCGGGAGATACTTATACCGCACATGAAACTTCAATGATGAACTCAATCAACACCGTATGGACACTTGTTGCTGCATTCCTGGTCTTTGGTATGCAGGCCGGCTTCATCATGCTGGAAGCAGGTTTCGCCCGCGCCAGAGAAACGGTAAACGTTTTGATGGAGTGTATTTTTGATACCTGTTTGTGTGGACTGCTTTTCTGGGCCATCGGTTATTCCTTCATGTTTAGCCATGGTAATGGTTTCATCGGGTTGAACTGGTTTTTCCTCCAGGGTACTCCGGCAACGTATGAAACTACCGGTATTCCTTTACTGGCACATTGGATTTTCCAGTTTGCATTTGCC
>DATHNR010000444.1:0-28436 GCA_035485835.1 Puia sp. | reverse complement strand
TTTATTGGATAATTTATTAAAGCCGGAAAATAAAACTAAACTGACCGACTTATTAAATCATCATGTAGTGCCTGGTAAAATTGATTTTAAAGACCTGAAAGACGGCGAAAAGCTGAAAACAGTAAATGGTAAAGAATTATTGGTGCATGTAAGAGATGGTAAAGCAACGATTGATGGTGCTAAAATTCAAAACCATGATGTGCAGGCAACAAACGGAGTAATTCATTCCCTGGATTCAGTTATGCTAAAAAACTAGATTCCCCGAAACCTGATTCCCTAAATCCTGTCTAGAGAAAAACATCCCGCTTTTTGGCGGGATGTTTCTTTTTACGAAGTTCACAAAACGGTCACCTTGCTCTTCCAAATCCTTGAAGCGATGAAAGCAAAAAGACCCAATACTAATCCTGAAATCAATCCGATAATTGGCCCGGTAATAAGCATTAAAAGCCTGGGACGGTTTGAGTGAAGCATATTTAGCATTTGTTCTATTTCTTTTGGATGATTATTCGCATATGTCTGAAATAAAAGAACATGTGCTCCCGTTACCCATATACAATTTACCAGGCTTACGAAAAGACCATGCAGGAAAAATTTTTCCGTACAATTCCTGGCTATCAGGTATGCACAGATAATAAAAATAGCCAGCCAGAAAAAGGGTTCAATATTAGATGGAATCCAGTAAACAGTGGAAATACCCATCGCAAGTCCGAAGAGAGAAAGCTGAAAGATTAATTTCCAGTTCATAAAATTATTTTATTGGTGAAGAATCGTTAAGGGGACCATATTAAAATTACAATGATTTTGGAAAGTCTCCATTGTTTACCTGCGATTCTATTTATTAAAAAGTCTGACGGGAGATTTTAATTAGGGATTTATTACCTTCAGAATCAGAACAACCCAACAGATGAAGACTCTAATACCCGCCAGGATCAAATCCATCGATCTTTTAAGGGGTCTTGTTATGATTATTATGGCTCTTGATCATACCCGCGATTATTTTAATGCGGATGCATTTATATATGATCCGCTGGATTTGCAAAAAACGACCGTACTTTTGTTTTTCACCCGATGGATAACCCATTTTTGTGCACCTATATTTGTATTATTGGCTGGTACATCCGCCTTTATATCCGGACAGCGAAAAACTAAAAAAGAATTGTCGGTATTCCTGGTTAAAAGAGGATTGTGGCTAATCTTTCTTGAACTTACCATAGTAAATTTTTCCTGGTTTTTTAATATTCATTTTACATTCCTCCTCCTGGCAGTCATATGGACCCTGGGAATTTGTATGATTTGTTTAGCAGGACTGATCTTCCTTCCAAGAAAAATAATTCTTTGTATTGGGATTATTTTAGTTGCTGCTCATAACCTCCTGGATGGTACACATTATCCTGAAAACAATTTCATGGGTTTTTTATGGGGATTCCTGCATGATCAAAAAATGTTTCAACTTGGTCATGAAAATATTTTAATGGCATATCCCATTTTGCCCTGGATTGGCGTCATGGCATTGGGATATTGTTTGGGAGAATTATTTTCAAACAATTACGACGCGGTTAAAAGAAGGAAACTGCTGCTAACGATTGGATCCTGCTCATTGATTCTGTTTGTAATTCTCAGAAGCATCAATGTGTATGGGAATCTGAAACCGTGGATGGGTCAGCCATCTGCAATATTCAGTTTTCTTTCCTTTATTAATGTTACAAAATACCCGCCTTCTCTTGACTACATTTTATTAACTGAAGGAGTTGCACTTATTTTTCTTTCGCTTACTGAAAATATATCCAATCGCTTAACAAGATTTATTTCCGTCTACGGACGGGTTCCTATGTTTTATTATCTACTTCATATCTACCTGATCCATATCGTTGCTCTTATGGCTGCAGTTCTTACCGGATTTCAATGGACCGACATGACTTCCTTTGACACCTGGATCAGTTATATGCCGAATTTAAAGGGTTATGGATTTAACCTTGGCATCGTTTACCTTATATGGATAGCAATTGTTTTATTCCTTTATCCAATCTGTAAATGGTATGATGGGTATAAATCAAGTCACAGGGATAAATGGTGGCTTAGTTATCTATAAAATTATCTTATTCCTGAATCCCAAGGCAACCTTTTGATCTAAGAGATTGTCAAATAGGTTTGGCAGATATAATAAGTACTAACTGAACTATTTATGAAAAGGTATAAGGTAATAAACTCCATTTTTCTTGGATGCATGCTTTTTATTTCCGCTTGTAATAAGAATACAGGTTCAACCGGCGGCAACACTAATCTCTTGACACTTTCCAAATCAACTGTTAAAATCGGTGAGCCGGTACTCGCTACGACCAACGGTTCGGGTTCAGGAATTACATGGTCAACTCCTTCGAACGGGCAGGTATGGCCATCCTCTCATTCTGATAGTGCAACTTTTGTTTTTACACGCGCTGGCTCATACCAGATAACAGCTTATATTCCTAACAGTAATACCAGTATGGGTGCGATGACTGAAGACAGCAGTAATGCCACAGTTATTGTAACGGATAGTGTTTATGGCGACACTTCATCAGTGCATTGTGATGTTATTGTGGTTAAGACCCTTTCGGCGGATGATCAGATAAATCTTACGCCGATTTCTTTTTCCGATACAGGTTTAATTTTCATTGCACACACACAGGATCTTTATACAAACTCTCCAATTTTAAATTGCGGAGGAAATCTTCCTCTCACAAATGGTACACTTGAATGTGATTTTAATTCAACTTTTGAATATGCCTGTTTAGGGAGCCAAACTCCTGCTCCGGCTGTTGGGATCGTGTCATTTACTTCGGTAACGAATGGTACTTACAATCTTGTATTCAAATTAAACGGCACAACTTATCAGGGAACTGTAACCGTTACGGATACGAATTGTACAATTACCTGGAGTTATTCTTCAGGGGTAACCATTTCACCATTAACGATTCAAAAGCAGTAATCCAATCTAGTAAAGCAGGTTTTCAAATTTATTCAATCGCCTGAACCTGATGGAATCAAAAATCAGGATCAAACCCATCAACACACAGAACACGCCGATTATTTTTGTTATGTCACTCGCCTGATGTAATGGCATATATATAATTACTATGGCTGATATACACGAAAGAATGCCGATTATCAAAATGAATGACCAGCCACTATTATTTTTTTTTGCCAGAAGAGCAACAACAATTTTTATTATCCCTACCAAAAAAATGCAGGATCCGAAAAGAAGAGGGTATACAATGAAGGCCAGCAATTGGTTAAATATGAGAATGATACCAAAGCCAAAGTCAACAATACTTTCTATCCTCATACTTTGCTTTTCCCTTTTAAATGTTACATGGACATAAGAAGAAGCCCATTGAAGAACCAGGCCGTTCATCAGCAGAACAATTCCAGAAAATCTTACAAGATTTACATAAGCATTCAGGGGATCGACCATACAGAATATTCCAATTGAAATAAATGTTATTCCCGCTAAAGTTAATAGCAGAGTTGTTCTGTTTTTTTTCATTCCATTACGATTTATTTCAACAGGTAATCAGGGCAAGGTAATTATTACTTCATTTAAAGAATCTTTTCCCGTAAATTTTGTCATTCAACAATTCAATAGCTTTGAATCAAATTTGGGTTACATGAACAGGGGTAATGTTCTTTTGATCGATGATGAAGAAAAATTGCGGCATTTATTAAAACGCATTATTGGTCTGGAAGGTTTTTTGGTTTTTGAAGCTGATTCACTGAAAGCGGGCCTTCGCGTTTTGGACCGTGAATACATACAGGTTATTCTTTGCGACGTTAAACTTCCGGATGGCAATGGCGTCGAGTTCATTGAAAAGGTAAAAACTAAATATCCTTCAGTAGAAATTATTATGCTGACAGCATATGGCAATATTCAGGCCGGTGTGCAGTCCATTAAGAATGGTGCATTTGACTATCTGACCAAAGGAGATGACAATGAGCGGATCATTCCATTACTTGACCGGGCCATGGAGAAGATCAGGTTACAAAAACGAGTGACTCAATTGGAACAGCAGGTGGACAAGAAATACACTTTTGAAAATATTTTGGGTGAATCGGATTTAATCCTCTCTGCTGTTGAACTTGCCAAAAAGGTTGCTCCTACTGATGCAACCGTGTTATTGTTGGGAGAAACAGGAACCGGAAAAGAAGTTTTTGCGCATGCTATCCATAATGGAAGCAAACGTGCCAGCAATCCATTCGTTGCACTGAATGTGAGTTCTTTCAGTAAGGAGTTACTTGAAAGTGAATTATTCGGACACATGGCAGGATCTTTTACCAGTGCCGTAAAAGATAAAAAAGGGCTGCTTGAAGAGGCGGATGGTGGCAGCCTGTTCCTTGATGAAATTGGAGAAATGGCTTTTGACCTGCAGGCCAAATTATTAAGGGTATTGGAAACCAGTGAATTTATAAAAGTCGGAGATACCAAATCAAGCAAGGTAAATGTTCGACTGATCACAGCAACCAACCGGGATCTGCAAAAAGAAGTGGATGAAGGAAAGTTCAGAGAAGATCTTTTTTACAGGCTGAATATTTTCACCATAGAGCTTCCTTCTCTCCGTGACAGGAAAAAGGATATTCCCCTGCTGGCCAATCATTTTCTTCAGATGTATTCTTCCAAGATCAATGGCCACGTGTCCAGCATGAGCAAGGAGTTTCTGGACCATCTCGTCAATCATGACTGGAAAGGAAATATCCGTGAATTGAAAAATGTTATGGAAAGAGCGGTGATATTAGCCACCGATACTGAACTAACTGTTTCCAGCCTGCCGATTGACTTTCATGCATCCCGGCAGAAAGGTCAGGCTTTGTCTGCCTTTGAACTTTCCAGTATGGAAAAATTACATATCCAAAGGGTACTAAATCATACTCATGGAAATAAGATGGCAGCAGCCAGGCTTTTAAATATTGGACTTACCACTCTGTATCGTAAAATCGAAGAATATCAATTGAGTTAAATAAACAGGCCAACTGTAAAAACAGGCGGCCTGGTTTTAATTAATAAGCAAAGGTAAAAACCCTGCTACTGTTAATTACTCAATAACTACCAATCTTAACGATTGCTTTTTCACATGATTCATATCAAAGGACATGCCTCTTGGTTTTTGGTTTTGTGCCAGTTCCGGAAAACTCAACACCATAACAGATTTCAGGATTTTATCCGGCTATGATTTCCGAAATCTCCGTTGAATTGAACTTACCTCACCCATTTCATTTTGAAAATTGACCACCCCAAAATGAAAAAAATTCTTTAATCCCAGTCTTGTTCATTCGTCAGTTTAAATCACGTAAGTGCTTATCTATCCTGCATTTCCAAGTTTCCTAACGCGCAATATTATTATTAGGCATCCCATTTGAAATCCGATAGAAACATTATACTATCAAAATCAGATATCATGATATTAACAATCATTTTAATCGTTGCAATCCTTATTTGTTTTGCAATATTTTTTAAATCAATCGACTTCTTCGACAAAATTTAATCACTATGACGATTCTATTCATTTTATCGATCCTGGTTTTTATGTACTTATGTTATGTACTGATCAAACCTGAAAAATTTTAACCATTAAAATCTAATTCAAAATGAACACTGAAATTATCGGGGTGATCGTCATGTTTCTGGCTACTGTACTGCTGGCTATTCCCCTTGGTCGTTATATGGCCAAAGTTTATGAGGGCCAGAAGACATGGCTTGATCCGGTTCTGGCGCCTATAGATAAAATATTTTTCAAAGCGGGTGGTATTCATCCGGAAAAAGAAATGAACTGGAAGCAGCACCTGCTTGCCTTATTAACGATCAATTTCGTCTGGGCTTTATTCTCCATGTTTGTTCTGATGAACATGAGCTGGCTTCCGCTGAATCCGGATGGAAATCCCTCTATGTCTGCCGACCTGGCTTTCAATACAACCATTAGTTTTATTTCCAATACAAACCTCCAGCATTATTCAGGGGAGTCTGGCGTTTCTTACCTGGGACAATTGATTCTAACCCTGTTTCAGTTTGTGAGTGCCGCAGCCGGCATGGCTGTCTGTGCCATGGTATTTAATGCCATGAAGGAAAGGACAACGGAAAAACTGGGTAACTTCTATAACTATTTTATAAAATCCTTAACCCGCATTTTATTACCACTTTCCATCCTGGTCGCTGTCATACTCTTATTTAACGGAACACCCATGACTTTTAAAGGTAAAGATCAGTTCATTTCCCTTCAGGGCGATACTGTTCATGTTAGCAGGGGTCCTGCAGCTGCCATGATTGCCATTAAACAACTTGGCACTAACGGTGGTGGTTTTTTCGGCGCAAATTCGGCACAGCCAATGGAAAACCCGAATTATTTTACCAATATGATAGAAAACGTATGTATCATACTGATTCCTATCGCCCTGGTTTTTACACTTGGATATATGCTTAAACGTAAAAGGCTTGCATGGGTAATCTTTGGTGTAATGACGATTGGATTTCTGATTTACGCCATTCCTTCTATTTATTTGGAAATGAAAGGGAATCCTTCCATTGGCCACCTGGGCATCAATCAACCGATGGGAAGTATGGAGGGAAAGGAAGTGAGGTTCGGACCCGCTGCATCTGCATACTGGGGTATAACTACCACGGTCACTTCAAATGGATCGGTAAATGCTATGCATGACAGCTTTACTCCACTTACCGGTATGTTCGCTATGCTGGGAATGATGGTCAATGACTTTTATGGAGGTGTAGGTGTTGGTTTCCTCAACTTTTATATTTACATCATCATTGCAGTGTTTATATCCGGATTAATGGTTGGGCGTACGCCGGAATTCCTGGGTAAAAAAATCGAAGCCAAGGAAATGAAGATTGCAACTATTGTAGCATTGTTGCATACATTTTTGATCTTATCTTTTGCAGCATTGTCTTCTCATTTGTACGCCCATGATCCAACTGCTTATGCGGCTTGGTTGAATAATCCAGGAAGTCACGGGTTTTCCGAAATGTTATATGAATACACTTCCTCTTCTGCCAATAACGGATCGGGTTTTGAAGGTCTGGGAGACGGTGTCCCTTATTGGAATATAACCTGCGGAGTTGTGATGTTGCTCTCACGTTTTCTGCCCATCATTGGACCACTCGCCATTGCGGGCATCCTGGCCAAAAAGAAGTTTGTACCTGAAAGCGCCGGTACTTTGAAAACTGATACTGGAACATTTGGTATCATGGTGTTTGCAGTGATCGCCATTATTGCAGCACTGTCATTCTTCCCGGCATTGACACTGGGTCCAATTGCTGAATTTTTCGCATCGAAATAAAAATAATCACATGAAAAGAAATAGAGATAATAAATTATTTGAACCGGCACTGGTTAAAGAGGCCCTGCAACAATCTTTTATTAAACTGGATCCACGGATGATGGTTCATAATCCCGTTATGTTTACGGTTGAAATCGGTACAGCAGTTATGATGGCTGTATGTATCTGGATCATTACCGGAAATAAATCGCAGGGGAGTCTTGCATACAATCTGATTGTGTTTATTGTTTTGCTGTTTACCCTGTTGTTTGCAAATTTTGCTGAAGCTATCGCTGAAGCAAGAGGTAAGGCTCAGGCTGACAGTTTACGTAAAACACGCGAGGATACACCTGCAAAAAAAGTATTTCCTGTTGGAGAAATATTTGTAGATGAAGTAAAAATAGTGCCCTCCTCCCAGTTAAGGAAAGGTGATATTTTTATTTGCGAAACAGGTGATATCATTCCTATGGATGGGGAGATCATTGAAGGTATAGCAACCATCGACGAATCTGCGATTACAGGAGAAAGTGCCCCGGTGATCAGGGAGTCTGGTGGAGATAAATCCAGCGTTACCGGAGGAACAAAAGTATTAAGTGATAAGATAAAAGTTCGAGTGACCACAGACCCTGGTGAAAGTTTTCTGGATAAAATGATTGCCCTGGTAGAAGGTGCTTCACGACAGAAGACACCCAACGAAATCGCTTTGACAATACTTCTTGCAGGTTTCACACTGATCTTTGTGATAGTATGTGTTACATTGAAACCATTTGGAGATTATGCAAATACACCTATTACCATCGCTGCATTTATTTCTTTATTTGTCTGTCTGATCCCGACAACGATTGGTGGTTTACTCAGCGCAATCGGTATAGCCGGAATGGACCGTGCACTCCGGGCGAATGTAATTACTAAAAGCGGTAAGGCTGTAGAAACTGCAGGAGATCTCGATACATTATTATTGGATAAAACCGGAACAATCACCATCGGTAATCGGAAAGCCACTCACTTTTGGCCGGCAAATGGTGTAGACGAAAAAGCATTTATAGAAGCCTGTTCTCTGGCCTCCATAGCCGATGAAACTCCCGAAGGAAAATCCATTGTGGAACTGGCTGGCATAAACCCGAATACATTCAGCAGTAATGGAGCTAGGTTTATTGAATTCACAGCTGAGACGCGGAGCAGCGGTATTGATCTGTCAAATGGATTAAAAATTCGAAAAGGTGCATACGATGCTATCAGACATATCGTGGCCAAAGCAGGAAATCATATCCCAGCCGAAACGACTGAAAGAGTAAAAATCATTTCAAACAATGGAGGTACACCATTGGTCGTAAGTCAAAATGAAAAGGCGGTGGGCGTGATTGAGCTGCAGGATATTATCAAACCAGGCATTTCTGAAAGATTTATCCGCTTGCGGAAAATGGGCGTAAAGACAGTAATGGTTACAGGCGACAATCCTCTGACGGCGAAATTTATTGCCGACAAAGCAGGAGTTGATGATTTTATTGCAGAAGCAAAGCCTGAAGACAAAATGAACTATATTAAAAAAGAACAGCAGGGTGGTAAACTCGTTGCCATGATGGGTGATGGGACCAACGACGCACCTGCACTTGCACAGGCGGATGTAGGTGTTGCCATGAATAGCGGAACACAGGCCGCGAAAGAAGCCGGCAACATGGTTGATTTGGATAATGATCCAACCAAGCTGATC
This sequence comes from Puia sp., assembly GCA_035485835.1. Lineage (GTDB taxonomy): Bacteria > Bacteroidota > Bacteroidia > Chitinophagales > Chitinophagaceae > Puia. Next base: position 19,429 of record DATHNR010000444.1, on the reverse strand, counting down.
GAGATCGTGGAGATAGGAAAACAATTGCTGATGACCAGGGGAACCCTGACTACCTTTTCAATAGCAAATGATGTAGCGAAATATTTTGCTATTGTTCCGGCATTGTTCATCTTTTCTATCCCTGCCTTACAGGCTCTTAATATTATGCACCTCCATAGTCCGGAAAGTGCTATTCTTTCAGCAGTCATTTTCAATGCAATCATCATTCCGTTATTAATACCACTGGCTTTGAAAGGTGTGGAGTACAAACCAATTGGTGCCAGTGCCTTACTCAGAAGAAACCTGCTGATATATGGATTCGGCGGAATAATTCTTCCTTTTATCGGAATTAAATTAATTGATCTGTTAGTATCTGTCTGGTTTTAAAAAATTATTATTATGAAACAACATATAATTCCGGCTTTAAGATTGACTTTAATATGTTTTTTATTTTTCTGTGGCTTATATACTTTACTTATCCTGGGTATCGCACAGGCCAGTCCGGGAAAGGGTGAAGGAGTAACTGTTTTGGCAAATGGTAAAGTGGTTGGGTATACACTTGAAGGCCAGAATTTCAGTAACGATCAATATTTCTGGAGCAGACCTTCAGCTGTAGGTTATAATGCTGCCGGCAGTGGCGGCAGTAATAAAGGTCCTACCAATCCTGACTATTTAAAAGATGTAACTTCAAGAATAGATAGTTTCCTTGTCCATAATAAAACAATAAATAAAAAAGATATCCCTTCCGAACTTGTAACAGCATCAGGCAGCGGTTTAGATCCCGATATTTCCCCACAGGCCGCTTATGTCCAGATAGCCAGAATAGCAAAAGCACGGGGAATGACGGAGGACGCTTTAAAAGTTATCGTTGATCAACATATCGATCATCCTTTATTAGGCCTTATGGGAACTGAAAAAATTAATGTGCTTAATTTAAATATTGACCTTGACAAGACAACCTTAAAATGACAAATGGTCTTTCAATAGATGTTATGCCTGTACAGGAAAATAGCGCTGACCAGTTTTTAAATTTAATTCGCCAGTCCAGAAAGGGAAAATTTAAAATCTATATTGGTATGAGCGCCGGTGTTGGCAAAACTTACCGCATGCTACAGGAATCCCATACACTTCTTAGAAACGGAGTAGACGTTAAAATCGGTTATATCGAAACCCATAATCGAAAGGAGACCCAGCAATTGATGGAAGGGCTTCCGGAGATTCCGAGAAGAAAACTATTCTACAAAGGAAAATCGTTGGATGAAATGGATCTTCAGGCCATATTGAATCTGCATCCTGAAGTGGTAGTTATTGACGAACTGGCACATACCAATATAGAAGGGAGTAAAAATGAAAAACGGTGGCAGGATGTAATGGACGTACTGGATGCTGGTATCAATGTAATTTCTGCGGTCAACATTCAGCATATTGAAAGCTTAAGTAAGGAGATAAAAGGAATTACCGGGATTGAGGTAGCAGAAAGAATTCCGGATAGCGTATTGAAGGCAGCTGATGAAGTTGTAAATATCGACCTGACTGCAGATGAACTGGTTGCCCGACTCCGGGAAGGAAAAATCTATACTCAGGATAAAATTGAAACAGCGATGCGGAATTTCTTTCAACCTGAGAAAATTCTGCAGCTGAGAGAACTGGCATTAAAAGAAGTGGCTTCACAGGTGGAAAGGAAAATAGAAACCGAACTTCCCCGGGGGTCTCACCTAAAGCCAGAGAACTTTTTAACCTGTATCAGCAGCAATCATGAAACAGCTAATAAACTGATTCGGAAAACAGCAAGACTCGCAACATATTATCATTCGAAATGGTATGTACTTTATGTACAAACTTCAAAGGAAGACGGTGATAAAATTGGTCTCGCTTCGCAAAGGCATCTCATCAATAATTTCAAACTGGCTACTGAGTTGGGCGCCGAATTAATCCGCGTTAAACAAAACAATGTAGCAAATGCCATTATTAAGACTGCCGAAGAAAAAGCGATTACTACTGTTTGCATTGGCAAACCCCATCTAAACTTATTTAAAATAATCATGAATACAGCCATATTTAATCACCTGTTGACGAAATTGTCTGCGGCAAATATTGACGTAGTCATTCTTTCATAATAGAATTATGCGATTAAAAACTAAATTATCCTTAAGTCTTGTATTTCTTTTTATAGTGATCCTGCTATTTGGAATACTTGGAATAGTCAATATCAACATTTTGAGCAGGGAATTCAATCAGGCATTGAAAAGCAATCACGAATCCATTGTTTACAGTAATAATATGCTGAAAGCATTGGATAAAGTGAAAATTCAGAAAGATGCTATTTCAATATTTGAAGATAACCTGGTTAAGCAGGAAGGTAATATTACTGAGATAGGTGAAAAGGAAGCTACACAGGAATTGCGAAAAAACTTCAATGAACTAAAAGCAGATCCTGCAGATTCATCCAATTATCCCGAAATAAGAGCATCCCTCAGCCAGATTCTCGATCTGAATGAAATGGCTGTTCTCCGCAAATATAACCTTGCACAGAGAACAGCCGATACTGCTAAACTATGGCTTACGGTCATATTCACTATACTCACACTCATTTCATTTACTTTTATTTTTAATCTTCCGGGCATCATTTCAAATCCAATCAAAAAATTATCAGAAGGGATTAAAGCGATTGCAGATAAAAATTATTCGAAGCGCATTGTCATTCAGCGTGAAGATGAATTCGGAGAGCTGGCCAATTCTTTTAATGATATGGCAGCCAGGCTGGATGAATATGAACACAGTAACCTTTCACAAATCAAATTTGAAAAGAGCCGGATTGAAACTATTATCAACCAGATGCGCGATGGCATCGTGGGGCTGGATAATAAAAGAAATATATTATTTCTTAATGCTGTTGCTGAAAAACTTCTGGGCATCAAAGAATCTTCAATCATTGGGAAATACGCTCCGGACCTGGCCCTGACCAATGATCTTATGCGTACACTACTCAAAGAAAATACCGATAAGCAGGAGTTAAAAATATTTGCCGATAATAAAGAAAGTTATTTTAGTAAGGATGTATTAAATGTTACTAGTAACAATATTGTAATCGGACAGGTTATCGTTCTTCGCAATATTACTCCTTTTCATGAATTGAGTGAGGCTAAAACCAATTTCATAGCCACCATTTCACATGAACTCAAAACCCCGATTTCCTCCATAAAACTTAGTGCCCAGTTACTCAACGATGGCCGGGTTGGAAAAATCAATGATGACCAGAAAGAATTACTGGACAGTATTGAGGATGATAGCGAACGATTGCTCAAAATTACAGGAGAACTTTTAAATATGACACAACTGGAGACCGGGAAAATTCAATTGAAGGTTATATCTACTTCACCGAAACTAATTGTTGATCAGGCATTGCAGGCTGTACAATTCCAGGCGAATCAACGCAACATAATCCTGAACCTGAAATTGGATCCAATACTTCCCAACATCCTTGCTGATGCTGAAAAAAGCACCTGGGTACTGATCAATTTTCTGACCAATGCTATAAAATTTTCATCAGAAAAAAATGAAATTGATATTTCGGTAAGCAAAAAGGAAGACACCGTTTTTTTTACCGTGCTTGATCATGGCAAGGGTATTGATGAAAGATATTTACCTAAAATATTTGACCGGTATTTTAAAGTCCCGGGCACACATGAACGGGATGGAAGTGGCCTCGGCCTTGCTATTTCGAAAGAATTTATTGAGGCACAGGAGGGCAAAATATGGGTTCAGAGTGAAGTCGGAACTGGCAGCACTTTTGGTTTCAGTCTTAAGATAGCGGCAGACAATCATTCGAAAGCTGTATTGAACTAACATAGATCCTAAACAAGTACCTTCTTTTTCATTTTGGAAATCACCATACCATAATGAAAGGGTTGTTTATTGCTATCACCCGTCCAGTTCAAAAGCAGCACCTCCGAAACCCCTCCTGCTCATATCGTATTATCATTCATTTTAATGTAATCTCTTTCCGGCATTGCATTTGCGCAGGTTTTTGCTTACTATGCCAAACTCCGATACTGCTTTTTCTACCAATGGCCATGGCAACTTCTCTAAAGTCACAACAGCCACATTATTAGTTGCGTTAGGAATAATTTATGGTGATATTGGAACCTCGCCTTTATATGTTTTCAAGGCAATCATCGGCGAACGGCCTATTTCAAACCTATTGGTCTACGGAGGAATTTCCTGTGTTTTCTGGACCCTGACTTTGCAAACAACTTTTAAGTACATTATCCTGACCCTTCAGGCCGACAATAAAGGTGAGGGTGGAATATTTTCTCTGTTTGCCCTTGTCAGAAGGTTTGGCAAAAAAGCATATTTCCCCGCCATCATTGGAGCAGCAACATTGCTTGCAGATGGAATAATTACTCCTCCTATTTCTGTTGCGTCTGCTGTTGAAGGTTTAAACGGTGTGCATGGTCTCGAAAATCTTATTGTGCCGGGAAATAATCTGACCGTAGGTATTGTTATCGGAATTATCAGTCTTCTTTTCTTCTTTCAAAGATTTGGAACCAAGATCGTAGGTTCTTCATTCGGTCCCATCATGATGATCTGGTTTAGCATGATCCTCGTATTGGGATTAATTCCAATCATTCATAATCCTGCTATCCTTACTGCATTGAGTCCACACTATGGAATTGAACTTTTAACCCAGTATCCAAAAGGATTCTGGTTATTGGGTGCGGTATTTCTTTGTACTACCGGTGCCGAAGCACTTTACAGCGATCTTGGTCATTGTGGCAAAAAAAACATTCGTCTTACCTGGATATTCGTAAAAATTTCACTGGTCATAAATTATATGGGACAGGGTGCCTGGATCCTCACACAACACACGGGGAAACTGAACGGACTCAATCCATTTTATGAACTGATGCCGCATTGGTTTTTACTTACTGGAATTGGAATTGCCACAGTGGCTGCTATCATTGCCAGCCAGGCTTTGATCAGCGGTTCTTTCACACTTATCAGTGAGGCAATCAGTATGAATCTTTGGCCCAAGGTTAAAATAAAATTTCCTACTACGATCAAAGGACAAATTTATATTCCAAGTATCAATACCACCCTGTGGATCGGTTGTGTCGCCATGATGTTTTATTTCAGAAAGTCAGAACATATGGAAGCCGCTTATGGATTCTCCATCATCATCGCGATGATGATGACGACAGCGCTCATGTTCGGGTATATGAAATTTGTAAGAAAATGGAATATGATCCTCATTCTGGCTATCATTGGCATTTTCTTTACTGTTGAAACGGCATTTTTCATCGCCAATGTGGCCAAGATAAAACAGCGATGGATGTTCCTATTTTTTGAATTCGGATTGGTCTTTATCATGTATATCTGGTTTAATGCACGCAGGATCACCAATCGTTACCTGAATTTTGTCAATATCAGTAAATACAGTAAGGATCTGATTGAACTAAGCAATGACAGGGACATCCCAAAATACGCAACACATCTAGTATATCTCACCAAGGCAAATATGGAGATGCAGATAGAACAACGCATCATCGATTCCATTCTGAATAAAAAACCAAAAAGGGCCGATATTTACTGGTTCATTCATATCGATATTACAGATGCCCCATATACGCTGGAATACAATGTGGTAGAAATCTTAAAAGACAAATTGATCAGGGTTGAATTCAGACTGGGTTTCCGTGTACAACCCCGCATTCATAAATTTTTCAAGAAAGTAATGCAGGAAATGGTTAAGAACTGCGAGCTTGGATTTTTATCCAAGTATGAATCCATGCAAAAAGAAAATTTTCATGCTGATATAACCTATGTTATCATAGAAAGATTCTTATCAGTAGAAAACGAACTGCCGGTGAAGGAAGACTTCATCCTGGATTCTTATTTCTCCATTAAAGGAATCGCTCAAAGTGATCAAAAAGCTTATGGACTGGATAGTTCGGATACGATTATTGAATATTCACCATTATTTATTGAACAAAAAGATAAGCTTCCGCTGAAGAGGGTACCGACATAATTTGCAACTGGAAAATTTATTGTGCTATATCTCTGTATCCAATCAGCTTAATATTTTTTTGCTTTATAAGTGCTTTTACTTTTTCGTTGGTATATAAATCTGTTACTCCCTGCCTGTCTGTGCAAACATCCTCGTAACCGATATGATAAACAGCTTTTAATTCATCGTTGTTGATGCCGGGATGATCTACAAAAATATATGTTTTTCCAGGCTCGAGTTTATTGAGCATATTGATAAAACTCTGAACCTTTTCTTCAGGTGTTTTGTGTGGTCCGTCATAACCAACAGCACCAACATATTCCAAATCGGGATCTACCGGGATTTTATATTCCTTAGCTAATCGTTTTGTCAATGCTTTTACTTCGGGTGACAAATTGGTGCAACCCATATGAGCTGAGAAATGACTTGCGTTCGGAAGATATTTTAAAGCAAGCTCAATCTGCGCACGAAATTCTTTTTCCACATCTTCTATTTTCCATTTATTTTCTGAAATAGATCTGCCCGGGTAATTCGGGTTTTGAAAAACCATGGGATAGAAATATCCATTAGAGTCCCTAAGGCTCGGGCAATCTGATAAAGGCCGCCACTTAATATTTTCCCATTCACTGGTAAGATCCAGGTGGATCCCAATATCCACACCCGGATTCTGTTTCAGCAACTTTACTGCCTCAGGAAACCAGGGTGAAGCAACCAGTACTTCAATCGAAGATTCTATACCTTCCTTGTAACATTTAACAATGGCTTCATTTCCTGAATGTGTATATCCCATATCATCTCCGCGAACAACCAAACGGATAGTATTACTTTGGGCAAATGATACTATCAGAAAAGCAGTAAATAAAAAACTTAAAAATATTCCTTTCATACAAGTAATTTATTTCAATAAATATATTATTGCTTCATAAGGCCTTAGCTTAATGACCGGCTGGCTTGGTTTTATTTCAGAATATAAAGTTAATGAAGGACACTAGAATGCAGGATTTTAGAGTATACTAAAAAAAATAAACGGCACGATCTGATTTCATGCCGTTTAAAAGAATAGCTAAATTAAAATTATTTTTTCGTGGCAGCATTTATAGGAACACGGTCAAGAAATTGAAGGACCCTGTCAATTTTATCATTGGCGTCGAAATGCATATCTGTATGCATCCACTGCGTCATTCTTTTGCCTGTCTTGTATTTGGCTGAAGTAAGATGCCAGCTCAGCAACCAAACGCCGGGTGTCTGAACAACCTGCTGTGGTTCATTTACTTTTACCGGCAACCAGATCGGATAAAGGAAACTAATGGAATCTATCACCTCCGTTCTTCTTTTCTTCCAGTAAGCAGTTATTGCTGCCTTACCTACGATGCTATCTCCGTTGTTCCAGACATAAACTGCATTGTCAGCATAAGTGCTCATCCAGGCGTCAATATCTCCGGATGACAAGGCATCAAAACCTTTCTTACCGATATCGGCATACTTTGAATCAGCGAATTCCGTGGGTTGCGGTTTTGCAGGAGCAGCAGCTACCGCTGAGTCGGATGTGGCTGCAGCTGCATCTGAAGGTTTAGAATTCGTACAGGCAAAAAATAATGAAGAAATGAATGCAAGTGACAGGAGTCTTTTCATAAATGAAAATTTTGTTGGTTAATAAAAGCACAGGGTAAAGAAAGCAGAGGAGTAGCGGAGGTAGGAATTCGGAATAAATGTATGATTAAACAAATCATCTTCGTTAAATTTCTAAAATGCCCCAGGATAAAATTACTCTTCTCTGCATTCAGTAAGCTTTATGACATGGATTAATCATGCCAATACATTCATTATCATTGAAATGGGAAAGGGTATTCTATTTGCTTCCAAACGCCCTGTTGATGGCTTCTGTGCGGTTTTGCACGTGGAGCTTCTCGTATATTCTGTGAATATGTTGTCGAACCGTACCTGTAGTTATATTTATATGATCCGCAATTTCTTTGTACAATAATCCCTTTGCCAATAGCTGGAGAATTTCACTTTCGCGTGGAGATAATATATCATTTGTATTTTCCAGTTTACCAGATTGCATTCTCTCGATCACTTTCCTTGCAATCTGTGTACTCATGGGAGATCCTCCCTCCTGGAGTTCAATTAAAGAATCAGTGATTTTCGAAAGAGAAGTCTTTTTTAAGAGATAGCCATTGGCGCCGGCTTCCAGTGCTTCAAAAACTTTTTCATCATCTTCATAAATAGTAAACATGATAAACTGAGAGCGGGGACATTGCTTTTTTACTCTTTTGATACAATCAATTCCACTCATCCCGGGCAAATTGATATCCATAATCACTATATCTGCATCACTGGAAGGTAAATATTCTGCCGCAGATTCTGCATCGGCATAAGAAGCAAGAACCTCAAAACGCTTATCCAAAGTCAGCAGGGTTTCCATTCCTTCCCGAACTTCTTTGATATCTTCTACAAGGCATACTTTGATGGGTTGCATTGCATAAATTTACCCTTGTCAAAAAATGTTACCAATATAACTTAAGTTATATAATCAGCGGGACAATAATTTCTATTACCACGCCCTGTCTGTTATACATTTTAAAACTACCGCCAATGGATTCTATTCTTTTTCGCATATTTCTTAATCCATTTCCTCCTGTTCCCTTTCTAATTTCCGTACTTCCGATTCCCTTTCCATTGTCACTAATCACGGCATAAAGGACGGATATACTTTGAAATTCAATATCTACCTTGGTCGCTTCCGAATGTTTTACAACGTTGTGCAGACTTTCTTTAATGGTGAGAAAAACATTTCTCCTGATTTCACCGCTTACGAAAATATCCGGAATGGTTTCTGGCAATTTAAAACCACATTGAATTCCATTCTCTTCACAGTATTCCATCGCATAAGATCGGATATAAAAAAGAAGGTCCCCCAGTGAATCGTTCTTTTCATTCATGGCCCAAACGATTTCGTTCATCTTATCAATCAATTCCGATGAGGATACCAAAATTTTATCTATGTCAACTTTAGTTGAATTATTTACACTGTCACGCTTTACTTTTTCAGAAATAAAACGAATAGAGGAGAGACCGGCGCCAAGGTCATCATGCATATCAGTCGCTATGCGTGTACGTTCTTTTTCAATGGCCTTCTGCTTTTCAAATTCTCTCTGCTGCGCCTGTATCCTGATACCCAGGTACCATTTTATTATTATCCAAATCATAAAACCCAGCAAGGCACCCATTATAATTTTAAATGCAGCTGTCTGCCAAAATGCTTTTTTAATTTCAATCGTAAGCGTTTTTACAAAAGGACTTACCTTACTCTTCACGTCGATAACCCGGAGATGAAAATTATAAATACCGGGGGGCATTTTGCTGTAACGTGTATAATGAGTGGTGCCACTTCTGATCCAGTCTTCATCGTATTTATCCAGTTTGTATTCGTAAATGCTGGACGCTGCATGCTGAAAACCAATACTTGCAAAATCAAATGAAAATGTGTTTTGGTAATATTCCAAATCAACTTTAGACGTTTCCTGCGGATTGGCAATAAAACCTCGTGAAGAATCATTTACATACATATTAATCAACTGGGCCCTGGGCGGATAAATGATATCATTCAATTTTCCCGGATAAAATGAAACCAGGCCATTTCTTGTACCGGCAATACATCTTCCATTTGAAGACTGAATCATGCACGTTTCATTAAATTTATTCGAAGGCAGGCCGTCTTCGTCTGTAAATAAGCGACCCGTTTTTTCCGCGACATCATAATAGTAAAGTCCTCTGTCACCAAAAAGCCAGATTTTACCTTTTTCAACAAGAACATTATCAATTCCTGTAAATGGCAAAGACTCATCAATTGGAGATCTTACAAGAGTAAAATTGTTTTTATTCAGAATAAATAAACCCTGATTCGACGCAATATAAATGTCAGACCCATATTCATGAAATTGTACAATGCTACCGCTGAAATGAATGCTCCTCTTAATTTTATAATTTTCAATCCCACCCGCAGTACCCAGAACATAAAAATTGTCACCAATATCTTTTGCATAAATATTATGCTCCCTGTCCTCATATATCATATCAAAGCTTCTGAAAGGCAGACTACTTAATTCTGAGAATGGCTGAATGTTTTCATGACCTTCGTGGCCGGCAATCCGGTAAAGCCCGCTCATGGTGGAAAAAAGTAAGGAGCTGTCATGAAGTTTTATTATAATATTAGTCCAGTAACTGCCAAAGAGTTCATCTGATATCCTCTGGTAATCAACCCGTTTCATTTTGTTAGAAACCATATTATACCTGAACAGGCCCCTGTCAGTTAAACACCAGGCGGAAGTTTTACTATAAAAATTTAACTGGTAAATGGACCCATGGAATGGTTTTCCGCCTTCAAGTGTTGCTATTCGAAATTCTTTTACTTTCAAAGTTGAATCGAGTACCCAAAATCCTCTTACATCCTGAAGAATACACCAGGTATTTTCATCCTGATCCTGACCCACCCAGAATATATTATTTTCCTTCTTCCACTTGTCCATTTCATCTTTGGAAAGGTATTTTGTGAAAAACCTGTTTTCAACATTCGCATAACTGACTCCGTTACCATAACTTCCGCACCAGATATCACCGACCCTGTCGAAATAAAGAGAAACAATATTGTTATTGCAGATGCTGAGTGGATCTGTTAAATAATTCCTGAAATTGACTATGAATTTTCCGGAATGAATATCGAAGATGAATATCCCCGAACCTCCGGTGCTAACCCATAACATCCCATTTGGGGATAAGGCTGCATATCGGACTTCGATTACAGGCGAGCCACCCATGCTATTAAATAACTGGTATTTTCGGGATATCGGGTTGAGCTTGATAAGTCCTTTTGCTGATGACAGCCAGGCCGTCGTATCATTCTGATAAAAAACATGGAAGATCTGGGAAGGCTCTGTTCCGTTTTTTTCATTACTAAAAAAATGCTCCTGAAGGATCAGAGAATCATTCCGAAAAATATAATGCGTCGTGCCGATACTCAGATAGGACCAGATATGTACTTCATGTGAAACCGGATTAACATATAACATCCCGTCAACGGCATCTGTAAGTATTGCAAGCCTTGTCTTTTTTGTTTTTGTATTGAATATTCTGATTGCTTTCGATTTCGTATCAATATACCAGAGGTCATAACGGTTACTAAAACCCAGCAATACACAATAGCCATCTTCCATATGGCCATCGGTCATGGTTATGCCATAATGCGTAAAACTGTTATCAGCCCGGTTATACAGATCTATTCCTGCATCGTTGCCGATCCATATCAATTGGTCAGAATCCTCCAGAATGCGCGTTATAAAATTGCCACCCGGGGTTTTATTATTTTTTTCGTCATGCAGAAAATTAATCGTCCTGATGCCATCATAAACCGTAATTCCATTTCGGGTGCCGAGCCACATATACCCCCTGCTGTCCTGCAAAAAATGATATACAATATTTTGTGCCAGGCCATTTTCTACATTAAGATGTTTGAAATTATAATAGGGATTATACTGCTGACCAAATCCTAATTGAGTGAGAGAGGAAAAAAGTAAAACAAGGAAGGTATTATAAGGGCGGGAGCGCATATCACCAATTTGCTTATTTAAAAGTAAGCAATTGGTATATCTAATATGCCTAACGAAAGTTTACATAGTTCAAAATATACCGGTAATAAAGAAAAATAATCCTATGCATGAAACGCCAAGACTTATAAACCAGAGCAATCTTTTCTTAGTAAGAATGGCAATCGCAGAAATAGCGATCGAAATCTGGAACATGGTAACAGCTCTTGCCAGAACTGAGTGGTGTTCGAGGTGATTATGGGAAGCTTCTTCAGATTCTTTGGCATCCTTTTGAATTTCTGCCTGTTCGGATTTATATTTTGCACTGCGGACAGCTTTCTCCGGACTGTTTGAAAGAGAAAGTATTTCATCCTTAATCCCCTTGGCCTGATAAAATGCCCATTTATCAGAGGCACGGATTTGTTCAATTACGGCTTCATCAGCATGATGACCTGCCAGCAGGCTTGCCATGGCTGCAAACACAGCCATCAGGGCGGTCGAAATAGCGATGGCCATTCCACCCCTGTTCTCATTTTTTTCAACTTCTTCCTTAACTCTTTCTTCTATCGTTTCGTGCAGGCCTTCTGTAGGAACTTCCATCTCTTCCATTAGCTCAAATTTTTTATTTATAAATTTATATCTTTCTTCTCACTTATCATATTCCTTCATTACACCTTCCGGTTTTACGTTAACAATTCAGCAGCAAAAAACATTTTTATCTTTAATCCCAGTAACAGTTTTAATTGGTATGAACCCATATAATAATATTCATCCCGGGAAAATCCTACTGGAAGATTTTCTAAAGCCGCTGCGAATTACAGCCTACAGGCTGGCCAAGAACACAGCTATTCCTCAAACCAGGATATCAGAAATTATTAAAGGAAATCGCAGGATTACTCCGGATACCGCGCTTAGGTTCTCCATATTTTTTGGTAATTCGCCTGTATTCTGGCTCGGTCTCCAGAATGAATTCGATCTCAGCGAGGAAAAAATTTCAAAAGAACAGGTATTAAATAAAATCAGACATTATACTTCCGGCACAGATTAACCAAATGAATTTTCACCTCCGGCCATTCGGAAGCAATAATTGAATAACGTGCGGAATCACGCGGAATATTGTCTACAGCCAATCTATGAGCCCGGAGTATACCCTCCAGCTTTGCACCAATGCGTTCAATGGCCGCGCATGACCGGCTATTCCTCGAATCTGCATGCAGACAAACCCGAAATACTTTCCATTTCTCAAAAGCCAGTTCCAATAAAAGTAATTTAGCCTCTGTATTGGCGGCAGTACGAATAGAAGATCTTGTAAGCCAGGTGTATCCAATCTCACAAGCATCCGGATTCACACGGCCATATCTTTCATGACCTGGTTGCCACGCCCATCTTTCCATATTCCAAAAGCGGGTTGAACCTATAATGGTTCCGTCTTCCACACGAATAATGACGAAGGGTAATGCTGAGCCTGATTCACGTAAGTCAATCCCGGTTTGAATATATTTTGTGACTTCCTCTATCCCCTGAGGAACGGGACTCCACTTATATAAACTAGGATCCGGGGCCGATGCCGCAGCCAATCCTGCCGCATGGTGCTTTTCCATCGGTTCGAGATAAATGTATTTCCCCCGTAGTGTGCTTTGTTTCTCCAAATTTGTTTTTTTCTTTATTCTAAATCAGGTGAATTATATCTTCCTTTCATTCACAAAAATAGAGGAAAGGGTTCCTGATTTTCCTGGTGCTGCGACATATTATATAAAATAATATGTAACTTTCTTATTCACTAAACCAACATGTATGAATACTAAAAAATTCTTAATCGGCACATTGGTAGGAGGTATAGTCCTCTTCTTACTGGGTTATCTGCTGTATGGCATGTTACTAATGAACTTTTTTACACAGCACTCACATGCACCCGCAGGTGCTGAAAGGGCTATGAGTGATCTCGTCTGGTGGGGCCTGATCGTTGGAAACCTGGGTACAGGTGCATTGTTGACATACGTTATATTGAAACTGGGAAATGTCAGTTCATTTGGCAGCGGCGCCGGAATCGGTCTGGCTGTAGGATTTTTCAGTTCGCTTGGGAATGATTTAGTAAGGTACGCAACAGAAAATGCGTCAGATCTGCATGGTGTATGTGCGGATATAGCCGTTTTTTCAGTCATGTGTGCAGTCGCAGGAGGAATTATTGCTGCTGTAACAGGGATGGGGAAGAAGAAATCTTAAATCATTTTTTTGCTTAGATCAAGTCAGTGTCCGCGGACTTTTCGCGACACTGACTTTTTATTTTACGGATTTTTAAATAAGTTACAGTAGCGATATTTAAAATGCAACGGATATTTATTTTACTAATTAGTCTTTCCTTGTCCGGGAATGCATGGTCCCAACAAAGCTTCAATGATAGTATTGCCAATAGTCGCAATAGCATCACTGAAAAAGCAATGATCACACTTGGCAGCTGGGCCGCTGTCAATATCGCATCCGGCTTTATCATTGCAGGACAGATGCAGGGTGAATCAAAATATTTCTGGCAGATGAATGCCTATTGGAATCTGATCAATGGCGGACTCGCCATCATGGGATATATCAATGCCCGCAAAGCAATGACCCGGAAATATGATCTCGCAGAAAATGAATCGGCGCAACTCTCGATGGAAAAATTATATGCGATCAATTTTGGATTGGATCTGGCCTATATAGCCACCGGATTCTATCTGAGAGAAAGAGGGTTAAATAATACCAATCAGAAATCGCGCGACCAGTTTGCAGGATATGGGAAAAGCATTATCGTGCAGGGCGGATTCCTTTTAATAATGGACGGCATCGTATTGAGTCTCCATCACAAAAATTCAGTACGACTAAATAAAAAACTCAAAGGCCTGGAACTGGGTGCAGGGCCAAACGGGCTTGGATTGAGTTATTCGTTTTAGTTCAGAGAATGAATAATTGTTTCGATTCCTATAACCCCGCAATTGCACGAACTTCTCATTCAAAAAATATTAAATTAAATGAGCCATATACCTTATAATAATATTGACTGGAACAACATTCCGGGTAAAGAATATAAAGGAGAAAAAGGAAGCGCATCTTCGAAAACCATTCAATACCCAGGATTAAGGATCAGACTGGTAGAATATTCAGATGGATACCTGGCTGATCATTGGTGCGGGAAGGGGCATATTGTTCACTGTCTTCAAGGCGAGCTTATAAGTGAACATCAGAATGGAGAGGCGTTTGTATTGAAAGAAGGAATGTCTTATGTGGTTTCTGATGGCCTGAGCTCTCACCGGTCCAGAACCAATAAAAAAGTAAAGCTGCTTATTGTTGACGGTGATTTTCTAATTTGATTTATTTTACCGGTAAATGATCCAATTTATCAGAACTGATTCAGAAAATACATTTTTCCAGGCACTCGTAAGAGAGCTGGATGCTGATTTAAAAATAAGAGATGGAGAAGATCACTCTTTTTATTCGCAGTTCAATAAAATAGATAAAATCAAACATGTCATTGTCGCTTTTGACATAGAAACGCCTGTTGGTTGTGGAGCAATTAAGGAATTATCAAAGGATGCTATGGAAGTTAAACGAATGTATGTCCCTGTGAACAAACGGGGACTGGGAATTGCTACCGGCATTTTAAAAGAATTGGAAGACTGGGCCATTGAATTAAA
Organism: Puia sp.; assembly: GCA_035485835.1. Lineage (GTDB taxonomy): Bacteria > Bacteroidota > Bacteroidia > Chitinophagales > Chitinophagaceae > Puia. The sequence continues at coordinate 4,193 of DATHNR010000444.1, read as the reverse complement.
TTTTACCAAATGCCTGCTTGAAACCGGGAAGAAACAACCGGAGGCAATTGCACTTTATCTGAAAAACGGATACAGGATAATACCCAATTACGGCCAATATGAACTTGTTGAAAACAGCGTTTGCTTCGAGAAAATATTAAATGATTAATTTGAATTATGTCGAAGCAGTTGCCCGGTTTGTCGAATATTATTTAAGATCTGCAGCACCTAAGGTAGATTTACCATATTATTTAACCATCCATAAAGCCCCTACCTTATGGAATACGATAACGACAGGATTGTTAGAGGCACTCATAAATCGGAGCTGATTTGCTGGCTTGTTTTCGCACTTATAAATCCCATGGTCACAAGCTTTGGAATTTTTCCAAATCAAATAATAGCCTGGGTCGTACTGCTGGTGATTGCTTTTCTTTTGTTGCCTTTGTACATGCTGTACTCAAGGCTTATTGTAATCAAATTTCTATTTAAAAAGAAATACCTGGTTTTCGGTTTACTGACTATTCTCTTCTATTTTTTAATATTAACTATCCAGCTTCCCCTGAATAGTATCGCAGAAGCAATTGTGCGCGGGCCGGGACAATATTATTTTTCGTTTTCAACCATAAATATAATCAGGGAAACTGTCTGGATTATTCTAAACATATTATTAGCGATTGCCATATCCTGGTACAGGAAAAAACTGGATGAAGAAGAAACGATGGATGCCCTTCAAAAGGAAAATACTTATTATAAGCTTCGTTATTTCCGTACGCAATTAAATCCCCATTTTCTTTTCAATACCCTAAACAGTATTTATTCCCTGAGTCTGAATAAGGCTGATAAAGCGCCTGAAGTAGTTGTAAGGCTATCCGATATCATGCGTTTCCTGATCTATGAATGCAATGAAGATAAAATAGCATTGGATAAAGAAATTGAATTCATCAGAAATTATATTGAAATTGAAAGAATAAGGTATGATGCGGATATACAATTTACCGTGGAAGGAACCACGGAAGGTGTAATGATCGAGCCATTTTTATTTATTTCTTTTATTGAAAACGGGTTTAAACATGCTATTGATCATTCCTTTGCGAAACCATTCATCTATATTAATCTGAAGGTAAATCCGGATCAGATTTCATTAAATGTAATTAACAATACGAGCCTCGAGCTGGAAAATCAGGCAAAGAAAATACAGGGTAAGGGTCTCATGAACAGCAAAAGCGTACTCGAATTACTCTATCCCGATGCCTATGCGCTCGACATAATTCAGACTGAGAAAAAAGACAGAAAGGAAAGTAAAATGAGATTAAAAAATGCTCAGGAAAGACTCCAACGTTTATATCCGGATACTCATACACTTGATATAATTTTGAATAACAATACCTTCACCGTTTCACTCATCCTTATAACCGGTTTACTTGATAAGATGTATCATAATAGAAGATGAAAGACTTGCACAGGATGTCATAAAAAGCCATTTACAGAAATCAGGCCGGTTTAACCTGATTGGTACATTTCGCACAGCTCCGGAAGCAAAAGAAGTGATTGACAACGAAGAGGTAGACCTCATTTTCCTGGACATACAACTCCCGGGAATGACAGGTCTTAATTTTCTTCGATCCTTATCAAATCCACCACTGGTCGTATTTACGACTTCTTATCCCGAGTATGCTTTGGAGAGTTATGAATTTAATGTGATTGACTATCTGCTCAAACCTATTTCTTATGAAAGATTTTCAAAAACAATAGATAAGATTTTCGACGGAAAGATTTTTAAGGATGATAACAAAGAAATAAAATCGTTCCACCGCGAACATATTTTTATTAAATCGAACAGTAAATTTTTAAGGGTAAGTTTTGCTGAAATAATTTTCATAGAAGGGATGAAGGACTATCTTAAAATCCACACCAATGAGCACACTATTATCACCCATCAGACCATGGGTGAAATGGAAAATATTCTCCCCATAGGCCAGTTCATCAGGATACATAAATCTTATATTGTAGCCGCCATTCATATCAGGGCTGTTTTCGGAAACTCAGTAGACATGGGTAAGGCCCTGCTTCCCATCGGCCTCAATTATAAAGAAAGGATAATGAATTTCATTTCAGGCAAATCATCAGAGATATAACGTACGAATAAGTATCTGGAAATTTAAATGGGTACTCTTATACCCGAATTTACCAACTGTACGATTATAATGTCCTATCCAAGTAGGAATTATACAACTTATTCCCATGATCCTGTAACAGTTTAGATCTTAATCAGACGGAGCTTTGCACTCTATAAGTCTTTTCAGAAAAAATTGTTGGTGTTATGGAAAAAATATTTTCAGGTAAAGTGGCCATGGTAACGGGGGCAGGATCAGGTATCGGTCAGGCGACTGCCCTTGCCTTTGCATGTAAAGGCGCAAAAGTAATTGTCTCAGATATTAACGAAAACGATACAGTATCAAAAATAAAGGAATCCGGAGGTGAAGCCTATTTCATTAAAACGGATGTAAGTAAAGCTGCTGAATGTGAGAAACTGATAAACGAGTCTGTTAAGAAATACGGCAAAATTGATATCGCATTTAACAACGCAGGTATTTTGGGAGAAGAACATAATCTTGCCGAGACCAGCCTGGAAGGATATGCCAAAGTCATTGGTATAAATCTTAATGGTGTATTTTTTTGCATGAAGTATGAATTAGAAGCTATGTTAAAGCAGGGTGCAGGTGTAATTATCAATACTGCTTCCATTCTGGGCACTATAGGATTTGCTACCTATTCCGGATACGTTGCCGCCAAACATGGTGTAGTGGGACTAACTCAAAATGCTGCACTCGAATACTCGGGTAAAAATATTCGCATAAACTGCGTGGCTCCGGGATTCATCGATACTCCTCTGTTAAATACAATCGATAAAACCGGGAAAAAAGGTCTGATTTTAAAACATCCAATCGGAAGACTTGGAACACCACAGGAAGTAGCTGAGTTGGTTATCTGGCTAAGTTCCGATAAGGCTTCTTTTGCCACTGGCGGTTATTATCCCATAGATGGTGGGTACCTGGCGGCATAAACTAAAATAAAAATCACAAAAATGAAAAAGAATATTAAGCAAAGCATTCTATTAATCGCTTTAACAGTAATCGGTTCGATTGAGTTAGCGCAGGCACAGGCTACCTACAAAATTCAGGAAACAAAGGATATCAATATGAAATTATCGGGCACTTCAACACTTCATAATTGGGTGATGAATGCTCAAAATACAACAGGGGTAGCGCAATTCGGTTTTAAAGGTGATGGCGATACACAACTGACCTCATTGAAATCACTAACCTTTAGTTTGATTGTAACAGACTTGAAGAGTGGGGAAAAAGGTTTAGATAAAAATGCTTACAAAGCTTTAAAATCAGATCAGTATAAGGATATCGATTATAAATTGACTTCAGCTATCATCAAGCCTGGAAGCGGAGGGAAATACCTGATTAAAACGAAAGGCAACCTCACGATTGCAGGAGTAACGAAGGAAGTAGATATGGACGTGTATGCTGTCGTTAATAAGGATGGTTCTATAACCTGTACCGGGTCAGATAAATTGAACATGACCGACTATTCCGTTAAACCACCAAAATTCATGCTGGGTGCTATGAAAACAGGTGATGCCATTACACTAAATTATACGTTGCTGTATAAAAAGGCCTGATGTGAATTTGATTGAGATTATCTCTTAAGTGAAATCTATGAAAATAATTATTATAGCTCTGTTGAGTATCGCTTCACTTGAAGTATCTGCCCAAAAAAATACGATGCAGTTTTTCCGACCGTATGATGAACGGGGCCTGCATATGTTCGAAACGACAAAGGCCGATACGATACCATTTAAAAAACTGCGTGTTCAGGTTGGTGGAAGTTTTGAACAGACATTTCAAACTCTACGCGATGTAAACACAGCTGAGCCTTTGTTTTTGCCACCATATAAAGGAAACGTGAATAGTCTTATTCCTTTGTCAAATGGCTTTAACCTGGCAATGGCTAATCTGAGCATTGACGCACAGCTTTCGGATGGGATCAGGGTTAACCTGACTGTATATCTTTCTTCCCGGCATCATGAAGATACATGGGTAAAGGGGGGATATATCCAGTTCGATAAACTTCTATTCCTGCATAATGATGTTGTTGACAACATTATGAAATCTGTAACGATAAAGATCGGGCAGTTCGATGTG